>CAJQQW010000134.1 GCA_905480565.1 uncultured Halioglobus sp.
TAACAGGGGATGTCACCGGTGGTGTTGCGCGCTTTAAACCTGTCCGCCTTGATCTGTTAGCCCGTGACGCTATCTGCGCCGCCGGGGCGCGCGCCGCCAATGCCGACACGCTGGATAAAACTGCGGAGACTGCTGCCATCACTGCGGATACCCGCCAGATAGGGTTCTTGATCACACAGGCTGAGAACGCCATCGAACAAGCGGTCAGTGATAGCGACATGACAAAGGATGATGCCGACGCGCTACGTGGTCTGCTGGCGCAAGGTGCTGGCAGTTTGGCTGCGGGTGAGTTGACCAGCACATCTACTGCTTTGAATTCAGCCTGCGAGATGTTCGAATGAGTGAATGGAGAAAATGATGGCAACACAACCCAGAAGAGAACAAATTGCGGCCCTGTTGGAAAATGATAAAGGGGGGTCGATTCGCATGATGAATCTGCTCAAATTCAGGGAGTTTGCCAAGTATAGCGATGGCACTGATACGGAACTCTCGGGGGCTGAAGCCTACCAGCGTTATGCCGCGGAAGTAGTCCCGATCATCAGTAAGACAGGTGGTGAAGTTGTTTTCAGCGGCGAGACCAATACCCTGGTGATCGGTGATGGCGAGCTCAAATGGGATATGGTATCCATCGTTGAATACCCTTCGGTAGCTGCATTTCTTGGCATGACATCAAGTGACGAATACCAGAAGATCCATGTTCACCGGGAGGCCGGTCTTGAGCATCAATTACTCGTGGAGTGTTAGAGAAAGCCAAGGTGGGCCAATTCAACTCCCCACTAGTGACTGGCGAAATCGCCGTTAAAGAAAACCGGGAGATCCAGCGCAGACTCACCGTCTCCCAGTCACTGTTACGCTGAATCCAGAAATGCAAAAACCCGCTAAATAGCGGGCTTTGCGGGGGTTCTGCGGCCAGTCTCTGTTTAAAGTCTCTGATCCGCAGACTGCATGGCGGTAGAGGCAGTCAGAGCAGGGATCGTCTCCAGGAAACTCCCTTTCCAGCTGCGGTACCTCAGCTGTAGCGGGGTGGCTACCCACAACCAACGGCAGCGCGAGAGTTGCTGCCAGCGTAGACAGCTTCAACTCTCGGTTGTGTGTAAATGTCATGGGAACGCCTCCCTGTTGATTATGTTTATTCTTCAATGACACCTAGTCTTACCGAGGGAAGTATTAGAATGGGAATCATATCCGGCCATATTTTTTGGCTTGGCTTCAGGCCTCCGGGATCATCGGAATTCCTCCGATCAAAATACCCTCAGCAATCTACACGGGACTCATGCAACGAAGCATCCCTGGCGCTCTGCACGTATTTCTAGGTAAGGACGAGTTGCAACAAGGCCGCCGCAAGCGCCGGGGCCATGGCCACCGTCACGCGCGGGGAGGCGTACAAGCCCATCTGAGTCTGGGTGGGAAAAGCGATGGTTTGTTTCAAAGCGGCAACTTTGTACTTGTGCAGGTCCTGGAACTTCGCACTCGCCAGCGAGAGCTCAATGATGTCTCTTCGGCTGCGGTAACGAATCAGCCCCGCCCCGTGCCAGCCCGGGTCGGGCGGTGTGTTCCAGGCATCCAGGTAACCACCCACAGCACGACCCGCAATCACGGGATGTCCCCCGCGACGTATCACCTGCCCCATAAAGGGCCTGAAATATTCCTGCAGTATCGACTCAGCCTGCGCGTCCTGCCCCGTGTCGGGATGTTTCATCGGCGAGGGATTGTACTGAAGCAGGTTCATCATGATGAATTCCTTACCATCATCCTCTTCCAGAAACTTTCGCATCACAGCCAAATCAACTTCATCATCAGCACCTGCACGCTCTTCAAACAGTCGCGTATATTCCTCAACCTCAGCAGCCGTCAGCGGCTTGCGCAGGCCGTCGTACCAGAGTCGGAAGGCCACGTAGACCAGTAATGTTGTCAACCAGATTGAAAGAGCCATGACGCCTCATCCTCTACATGAATTCTCGGCCGGTAAGCCAACCTTAACGGGGCCGAATAAGTAGGTCAGCTGTGTTTGCTATAGACAAAACACATTGTGGCACTTATAGTGCCACAATGTAAAGCCTTGAAGCATTCTTGAAACATTAGCGCTTCGAAGACGAAGAACCGAGCGACAAGAATAGGGATTGGAAACAATGAACGTAAAAGACAAGATTGCTGTCGTCACCGGTGCCGGCAGCGGCATAGGCCGAGCCCTGGTGGAAAAGTTTGTCAGTGAGGGCGCCAGACAGGTGGTAGCCGTTGATATAAACGCCGAAAACACCCGGCAAACTGCTGATGATAATGGCTGTATCGCCATGACAGCCGATGTTTCCAGCGACGAAGACATCAAGCGTGTTATTGAAGACACAGAGAACGACATCGGCCCCATCGACCTGTTCTGCAGCAATGCCGGTGTTGGCATGGGCTTGAACGAACAATCGCCTGACCGGGAGTGGCAGATGAGTTGGGAGATTAATGTGATGTCACATGTGTATGCCGCTCGCCACCTGGTACCGCGCATGACAGAACGCGGTGGTGGCTACTTTCTCAATACAGCATCTGCCGCTGGCTTACTCAACCAAATCGGTGGAGCGGCATACGGTGTCAGTAAGCACGCGGCAGTTGGCTTTGGTGAGTGGCTGGCCCTCACTTATGCACACCAGGGCATCAAAGTATCAATGCTTTGCCCACAGGCGGTCAAAACCGCCATGACGGTGCAAGACGATGAAGCCGATGGCGCGAGCGCAACGAAAGCGGCAGCAGGTGACGGCATGATGGAGCCTGAAGAACTGGCCGATATCGTGATAGAGGGCCTGGAGCGAGAATCTTTCCTTATCCTGACCCACCCCGAGGTGGCGACGTATATGCAGCGTAAAACCGCTGACTACGATCGCTGGATCAAAGGCATGAACCGGCTTCATCGTTCATTAACAGGAGAGTAAGGGCAATAATCCTCGAGCAGTAACAGATACAAACTGCCCTGCCCCGGTTTCAACTCTGCCCCAGTTTTAATCAGGGCGCTGTCATCAGCACCTTAATCATATCGTAGACAATATCGATACTGGCCTCGACGCTCTGGTGCTGGTGCTCACGGAGCCGTTGCCACGTTTCAAAGGAAGCGGCAGCATCCACTGCTTCACGACGATGAGGTGATAACGACTTCAACTCCGGTAGCCAATCCTCAAGGTCTTTGCGCAATCGATGGTTATCCCGATCATAACTCTTGCGCAAGACCTCAGAATTCCACCTGTCGATCTGCATTGCACGAAAAAAATTGCCCTGATCTTCATACGCAACGGCATGCTGCTCAACGGCATGCAGAAGCCGCTCCCTGAACGAACCTTCGCGGTTGCCGCTGGCAAATTGGGCTGCGCCTTGTGAGGTGGTTCGCTCGTCCAGAGCAGCACGAAGGCCTTCCATGTCACCGAAATGACGAAATATTCCCCGCAGACCCACGCCCGCCCGCTGCGCAATTTCCTGAGAAGAGGGTGCCAGATTCCCTTCCGCGATGAGATCATAGGCAGCATCCAACAGGGCTTGTCGGTTACGCTCTCCCCGAGTAGTCCGGCCATCTACTGCTTTTTCACTGGACACTATAACTTTTCCTATCGATGCCTGGCTTCTGCTCCGGATTACACATAGAGGCTCCATAAACGCCTATATTGCCGCGGGGATCGAGGCGATCTAGACAACAAGTCTATTAAAACCCCTCTAAAAAAGAGTCCCTAATTGACACCATGAGTGCCAGTTTATATACTGGCACGTATAATGCCACTTTGTAAAGCGCACTGAGTTCCTTCCACATCTAGCAACAGGAAATGAGCGATGAAAACTGTACCGAAGAATGAAATGATAAACGCTGTCGGCATGAAGCTGGGGCCAAGCGACTGGATAGAGCTCTCACAACAGCGCATTAACGCATTTGCCGACTGTACTGAAGATCATCAGTTCATCCATATCGATGAAGCCAAAGCCAAAAACACCCCCTTTGGTGGCACGATTGCTCATGGCTTTCTCACGCTGTCGCTGCTGGCGAAGTTCTCAGAAGATATCGGCATAACACCCGAAGACACCGTCATGGGGATGAATTACGGATTTGACAAGGTCCGCTTCCTGGCCCCTGTTCGATCCGGAAAGCGGGTGCGCATGGTGGGCGAAGTGCTGAATGTGGATCAAAAAGACGAAAATCGTTTTCTGACAAAAATGGGCGTCTCTATCGAGATCGAAGGTGAAGACACACCAGCCCTTGTCGGGGAGTTTTTGTTGATGTCATTTACCGGATAGTCACAACGAAGCAGGACATAGAGATGATCGAATCGTTATTTTCCATGCAGGATAAAATCTGTGTTGTCACCGGTGGCAGCCGCGGATTGGGTTCCTACATGGCGCAAGGCTTTCTGGAAGCCGGAGCCAGACGCGTGTACATCACTGCGCGCAAGGCCGAAGCCTGTATCAGTGCCGCAGAAGAACTGAGTAAATACGGCGAATGTATTGCGATCCCCGGCGATGTCGCGACCTCTGAAGGCCTGCAGAATCTTGTTTCCGAGTTAACGTCCCGTGAACAACACATTGATGTGCTGGTGAACAATGCCGGGGCCGGTTGGGGCGCGCCTTTTGGTCAGTTCCCGGAGCAAGGCTGGGATAAGACGATGAATGTTAATGCCAAGAGCCCTTTCTTTCTGATTCAAGCTCTGGCCCCACTACTAAAAGCGAACGCCAGCGCCGATAACACCGCTAGCATTATCAATATTGGTTCCGTTGCCGGCATGGTAGGCAACGCGGTCGATAACTTCAGTTCGCAGCTTCCAAAGCAGCCATCCATCAGCTCACGCGTGTCCTCTCAACTGAACTGGCCAGGGATCACATTCGCGTCAATGCCATTGCCCCCGGTCGCTTCTATTCAAAAATGACTGAGTTTTTGAGTAACGACCAGAAAGCCTTTGAAGAGGAACTGCAAACCATCCCTATGCGTCGCTGGGGAGAAGCGACTGATATTGCCGGTGTGGCCATTATGCTGGCTTCACAGGCAGGTGCCTTTATTACCGGTCAGATTATTCCGGTTGATGGTGGCACCTCCGTGGTGAATTAACAGGTGAATTGACACATTCATAGCGGTTACCAAGGCCCGACAGTATGTTACGAAAAATACTCATTGCGATAAGTGTATTGATCTCAATACCTGTGTTGCTATTTCTCACCGCATGGCTCTATCCGCGCCCGGCCGACACCACACCGCCCTGGGTTTTTGAAAGTGACGGCAGTGAACTGAACTATTGTGACCTGCCTGAGCTCGACGGTTCAGGGCTGATGGCCAATGATATCCCCCGGGCCTACACACCAGGTTGCGGCTATACACAGTACCCACAACCTATTTTACTTGGCTGTACTGAACCCCTACCGGAAGGCGCACAAGATATTCGCGGCCTGTGGCAAAGCGTTGACCCAAACTTGCCCGACCATGTTGAGCGTGTTGAACAGTGTGGTGATCGTGTCGTCGTCACCACCCTTGGGGTCATACATGATCATACATCGACAAAATCGTCCTTCGATGTCCAGCCAAGGGACATCGGCCCATGGACGTTTTGCTTGCGCACGTCCCATGCGACGACGGTCTGGGAAAACAACCAGCTGCACTTCAAGGCTTTTGGTGGGCCTACCGTGGTGAAACGCTATATCGAAGACGGCGTTTACAAGTGGGAGTACCCCAATAAGGGCACGATCAAAATGAAGCGCATCTGCAAAGTGCCCGAGCATGCCCGGTCCTTTGACCGCAGCCATTCGCTTTGATTTCAAACCAACGAGAGTATGCGCTTGAAATTCCGGACAGTTATATCGGGAGTAGGTGGAGGGCTGCTAGGAATTGTTGCAGGCTTTTGGGCCGCCACCCAATACCTGGCGCCTGAGCCACCACCGCCACCCGCAGGCGCCAGTGTTGAGATTCAGCAGGCAATCCAAGCAGCAGGACCTGTCAACGTGGCAGCGCTCAAACTCATGCGCCCCCAGACGGATTCACAGTGGACATTGCTACAACAGGGGGTCGCTACCAAAATACCCATACCTTTTGAAGAGGCGGCGTTACAGCTGGATGTCGCGGTAGAACGGGACCTTGTTGCAGGCGTTCCCGTGCATTGGCTGACGGCAAAAAAAGAACGTAATTCACCGGGGAAAGTACTTTTTGTTTACATCCATGGTGGAGCCTACGTCTTTATGGGCGGTGATGATGGCGCAAGAGAAGCAGCAATCATCACCGCTACCTCGGGTATCGACACTATTTCAATCGACTACCGTATGCCGCCAGAGCATCCGCACCCCGCCGCAGTTGATGACGTCCAGCGGGTATATGCTGAATTGTTAAAACGTTATCCCGCCAAAGCGATTGTTATGGGTGGAACTTCCGCCGGTGGCGGTTTGACTCTGGCAGCGGTGCACAGATTGAAGGCCGCAGGTTTACCGTTGCCCGCTGCTCTCTACCTGGGTACACCCTGGGCAGATTTAACCAAAAGCGGTGACACTCTTTATACGCTTGAGGGTATCGACCGACAACTGGGTACCTACGACGGCATCCTCGGTGCGGCGGCAATACTTTACGCCGGAGACACCCCATTGACGGACCCACTTCTGTCTCCAGTCTATGGGGAATTCAGCGATTTCCCTCCGAGTTATTTGGTCTCTGGAACTCGCGATCTGTTTCTCAGCGACACGGCCCGGGTCGCGCAGAAAATGCGTGCTGCCGGGGTCGAGGTTCAGCTCAATGTATTCGAAGGGCTGTCACACGCTGAATATGCCCAGGTAGATGATTCACCCGAGCATCGCCAAGTGTATCAGGGCTTGACGATGTTTATGACAAAGCACTTAGCCACAAACAAGCAATAGGAAAAACAAATGGTAGCTTTAACAGAAATGGTAGATTACACCGTAGACGATGGCGTGGCGGTGCTCACCCTCAACAACCCACCGGTCAACGCCCTGAGTCACGGCGTTCGATTGGGCTTGGTGAAGGGTGTTGAAAAAGCCCTGGAGGACGAAAGTGCCGGCGCCATTGTAATTTACTGCGAAGGCAATACGTTTATCGCCGGCGCCGATATCACGGAGTTTGCTTCCGGCCCTCAGGACCCTCAACTCGACGAAGTGCTGCTTGCTCTGGAAAATAGCAGGAAACCCACCGTGGCGGAGATTCATGGTACCGCTCTCGGTGGCGGCCTGGAAACCGCTATGTCCTGCCATTATCGCGTCGCTGTCGCCAGCGCAAAATGTGGCCTGCCCTGTGCTTCAATACAAAGAAGGTAAAGGCGGTAGCGTCCTGCGTATACCTGCCAAAGAACTCGAAGACACAGTCCTCGACTTGGTCTGTGCCCTATTAAACGACCCTCATCGTATTATTGAACTGCTTTCACCCTACGCCTTGCCAGCGAATGCGCTTGATGCGGCAGTTGAATCTGCAAAAGCTCTGGGGAACGACTTATCGGGAACATCTATTAAAAAACTGGTGGCTGAAATCCAAGAACTGGCGAAGCGCGTTGACGTCGCCAAGAACAAGATCCGGGTTGAGCTAAGCCGGGAGAAGCTGATTGCACATCTCACCGCAGGCCTCTCGGATCGACGCGATATGAATATTGAAACTGAATCAGAGCCTTTCATTCTAAGCGCTGAGGTGACGCTCAAACGCAGTGGGATCGAGGCAAAATTGATCTATCCGGAGGGCACGCCCGCTTCCGCCCATTCTCGATCAGTAAAGGCTCTGCAGCGTGCCTTGTTTAAATCCCTTGAGTGGAATCAGGCGATGATCACTGGTGAAGTGGCAACCTTCGAGGAATTAATCCGCAGGGACGATCTGAACCCCAGGCAGACACACCGTCTGCGCCAGCTGGCCTTCCTCGCACCGGAAATTATCGACCGGATCGCTTCCGGGGATATACCCGAGAAGCTCACCTTGGAGCGTATGAAAAAGGACTTCCCCCTGGACTGGAAGGCTCAATACCATCACTTCGGCTTGAAACCATCCCAACATACTTGACTGGCGAAACTGCGGTTGGAGAAAACCGGTGATGAACCGCGTAAACTCTCGATCTCCCGGTCCACTATAGTCAGATTACAAAAAGCAAAAAGCCCGCTTGTGCGGGCTTTTTGGTGATTCTACAGGTCATCTCCGTGGAGAATCTCTAACCCGCAGACTGCATGGCGGTGGAGGCAGTCTGAGCAGGGATTGTCTCCAGGAAATTCCCTGAAATCGGGAAATCTACAGGGAAATCCCAGGGCATTGTCGCAACCTTCAGCTGAAAAGTCGCTCTGTCTTACTGTTCTTAAGAATATTTTTTATACTCGGGGCCACAGCCGATCTGAGAAAACAGGGAAATAACAGCGAAACCAGGCGCACCCAGTCACCTCGAAGAAAACAGAGTTTAGCGCGTTGTCTAAGATATTCTGCGAAATTCCGCTGATAACTAAGCTGACGTTTTCGCCCGGAACAAACGCAGCAGATTCCGCACAGTTTTAAAATTCCAGCGTGCAACCAGGAATCTCGGTGAAGGTGCCGGGCCCCAATAGTCCTCGAGTTCTGCGGGCTGCATATCACCAGGCACATGATCTTCATTCACCAGGTCAGTATCCGTCCAGTGTTCATGGATAACACCCCATGGGTTGGCCCAGTAGTCAAATATCTGGCCGCCCAGACGGTGCCGGCCAACACCCCATACATGCTTGTACCGCCTGCGCTTCAGGTGCTCATGTCCGCCCATCAGGTCATCAAAATTACCGACCTCAAACGCCATATGCTGAACCCTTGCGCCCTCGTCCACCGCGAACTGGAAGCCGACCACATGGTGATCAACAAATTCACGACCACGATCGAGACTGGAGAAAATCATCATCGCATCGCCGTCCGGCAGCTGAACCTCGTCAGCCTTTCGCAGCCCAAAGTGCTCGTTATACCAATGGTATAAGGACCGGGGGTCGGCACTCTCAAGTACCAGGTGGCCCAGACGCTTGACATGGGAAGGTCCGCGCTGCACTGCCGGGAGTTCACCCTCCCGATGTCGCTCACCATCCATGTTGAAGCGATGCGGAGTCGCACTATCGACATCCTCAAGCAAGGCCTGGCCATACACGATTTCAACCTGCATTCCCACTGGGTCAATAACTTTCACTACCTGGCCGCCCGCCGGCCCATCCAGTGCTTCGATAGGCGAACCGCCGTCCAATGCGGCAATTTTTTCGAGGTCTCCCAATTCGTCAGCCTCGAAAGCGAGAGCGGTCACACGGGAGGCACCGCGACTCAGCACATAACATGGTGGGGAGGGGTCGGAGCCACGCAGGTAAACAGTATTCCCCTCCCGTGAAGCCACTTTGAAACCAAATTCACACAGGAACTCTTCAGCCCGTTTCAGGTCAGGCGCGCTGACGCGCACATAAGCCAGTCTCTTTACCTTGATAATGGGTGTGTTCATTTCCATTCTCCCAAGCGGATTCCCGGATTCTTACATTCATGTTGCAAGGCGAACATGTGATAACAGAGAAGGTCAATCAACGCCGATCTCCGACCAGGGGATCCGATCTTCCACACCCCCGAAAAAGTCAATGTCCATCATGGCGCGGTAAAGGGGCACGTGTAGACTTTCACCGCGAGGATAGTCCTGCAGTGCCTGGTTCATACGAGCCAGGATGTCGGGATGCTCGGCACTCACGTCCAGCGATTCCGTTGGATCGTCATCAATACGATACAACTGCACCTCGTCCGAGCCCAGGGAAAGCAGCTTCCAGGGAAATTGATAGAGTGCCTCACCGTCTGTGCCGCTAACCAGGTAATCGGGCGGCCGCACAGTGGCGCCTGAAACTAGGTGTCTCCATTGGTTGACGCCGTCGAATTCCAACGCGGATTCACGTATATCGACCGCAGCGAGAAGCGTTGGTAGCACATCCCGTACGGTCACCATCTGTTCGCTTCGACCAGGGGGAAGTTGGCCCTTCCAGTAAATCGCAGAGGGGACACGCACGCCACCCTCGTAGACGGTCTGTTTGCCCTTGCGCAAGGGTGCATTGTCGCTGCCGCCGTCCAGCGCGTTGGTGCGAATAAACTCCAACAAGGTAAAAGGCAAGGGTCGACCAAACCAGTCTTCGATGCGCCGGGACCAACGAACCATAGCCTCAGAATTTGCCGCTGGATTCAGCCCTCCGTTATCGCTCATAAACCAAACCAAGGTATTTCCCAGGATACCCTGCTCATCAAGTGTCGCCAGCAACTGACCTATTGCGGCATCCAACTCGCTGACCATGGCTGCGTGGACGCGCCGATTCGGGTCGTCTATGTGTGCGTATTGCGCGATAGTTTCCTCTGGGGCCTCGTTGGGAAGGTGCGGTGCATTAAAAGCGGCGTAGAGAAACATCGGTTTTGACGGGTCGCGCTGCGCTATTAAACGGTCTATTTCAGACGCCATGAGATGCGTGCTGTAACCCTCTTCACGCAGGGTTTCGCCGTTGCGCTGCCAGTCCAGACCGCCACCGTGCACATGATCCCAAAAGCCGATGCCACCGGTTAAATGGCCATAGAAATGATTGAAACCCCGGGCCGTCGGACGATAGGCCGGCTCGCGAAAGCCGAGATGCCACTTCCCCACCAGAAAGGTCTGATAGCCGACATCACGAAAATATTCCGGCATAAGCTTTTCCGTCAGGGGTAATCCGGTCGGGTTCAGCTTGGACAAAGGAGAATAAATCCCCAGGGCTTGCGACGACTTGCCAGTCAGCAGCGCTGCCCGGGTTGGGCTGCACGCAGGTTGTGCATAAAAGCGATCGAGCTCAAGGCCTTCTGCCGCCAACCTGTCTATGTGCGGGGTGCTTATCTCGCTGCCATGGTAGCCGACATCGCCCCAGCCGAGATCATCTGCCAGAATAATCACCACATTCGGTTGGACGGCCTGGCAGAAGAGCGACAACAAAAACAACGGGGAAAACACAAGCCAGGCCAAAAGCGCGGAAGAACGTGTTGGAGCAGCAACATGGAATCCTTGCAAAGGGCCATATATGGCCTCCGCTGTTTCTTTCTGCAGTCTGTTCATAGCAGTTTTTCCTCGTAACGACGGCCAAACTCTAGAGGTATTGCATTGTGGGGTCGATCGGCCAAACCCAGGTCCAGATTCAAAGTTTGCCTAAACCATGCCCGAGAGACACCAAGATGCACTCAGAAATCGTACCTTAAACGCAAACCATATCGTCGGCCATTGCCTGCACTCCCTATGACTTCGGTATCTCGACGGGTCAACTGGGAGTAGTAGTCCTCGTCGGTCACGTTGTTGACAAATGCTGATACTGTCCAATGAGCATCAGGTGAGGTGACTGCGAATCGGGCACCGCCCAGGGTATAGTCGCCCTCTTCGGTGTAAGGGTTGTCATCGTCGACATAAAAATTGAAGTTATCCTTCCAGCTCCAGTCGGTGCCGGCCGACACCGTCCAGTTGTTGCTCAGAGTGGTGGTGTAATTTATTGAGAATATTACGGTGTTTTTAGGACTAAGCGGCATTGTGTTGTCACTAAAGTCTTCGCCATTCGGACCGATAAAATCGGTGTATTGTGCATCCAGATAGGCATAAGCAAAGCGAATATCAAGGCTTTCAACAGGCACCCAATTGAGGTCAAATTCGAAGCCCATGATTTCGCTCTCGCCTGCATTGGTAGTAAATGCTGTGGGAAGGCCCTCGCTCAAGACCAGATCAACAATTTGAACCTGCAAATCCTGGTAGTCGTAGTAAAACGCAGAAGCATTGAGGCGCAGGGTGTTGTCGAGGAGCTCGGACTTGATGCCCAATTCGTAGGAGGACAGATTCTCGGGATCAAATATCTCTCGCGCAATCGCTTCATTTGAAGCGGTAAACTGAATTCCCCCTGCCTTGTTGCCTTCGCTATAGGTCAGGTAGGTTAGTATGGCGTCATTCACCTGATAGGTGAAGGAGACCTTCGGGTCAAAGGAATTCCAGTCCTTCTTGTCACTGTAGGTATAGGGCACTGGCACAGGTGGCACACCAGGCGCGTTGGTAATACCTTTTAGCGTAAAGTCTATTTCGTCTTCTGAGTAACGGCCCCCGAGGGTCAGAGCGAGTTGGTCGGTCAGGTCAAAGGTGTACTGTCCGAACACCGCCCAGGATGTGGTTACGTTGTCCATCGGGCCATTCGTCACTACACCCGGCTGAAACAAATCGATGATCGAATCGTCCAGCCACTCAAATATGTAGTCGGCATTCACATCGTCGCGAAAATAAAAAATACCACCCAGCCACTGGTCGCCCGCCAGACGAAACTCCTGCGAAAACGTGTCGTAATCTTCTTTGAAGCGCGTTATGCCTACCTCGGCATCGTTAGCATCAAAATCCTGGTCAGTCGTGCCGTCACCATTCAGGTATCCGCTGATGGACACTAACTGCATATCATCCAAATCCTTCTCGATACGCACCGAGGCAAACCATGTGTCGTAATCGATGCCGCCATCGGAAGTGATAGGGTAGTCTCTAAAATCATTGTTTGCCGTGAAGTTTTTTGTAGGGTTGCCTACAACGGGTACGATAGAACCGTCCGCGGTACCCAGAGCGATATTTTTCTGCAGTAGAGCGTCCTGTTTTCTATTCGTATATTGCACCGTCGAGAGAACCGTTAGCGTATCGCTGGCATCGAATTGGGCAGTAAGCCGCCCCGTGGTGGTGTTTCGATCGTCCGTATTGCCTGTCAGCGTGTTTTTTTGAAACCCCCCGTCTTCCTGGTGGCCAGCTGCAAGACGCATGCTCAAATTCTCTGTCACTGCTCCCGATATTGCGCCTCGTGTGAGATAACTGTCTTTATTTCCTGCCCCTGCCTCCAGGAAGCCTTCCGTTTCCTCTGTGGGCCGCCGTGTCGTCACACTGATGGCGCCCGCAGCGGTATTTCGGCCAAATAGTGTTCCCTGGGGCCCCTTCAGCACCTCCACCCTGGCCAAATCGAGCAAGCCGATATCCGCGCCTGAAAAACGGGGCAGATATATCTCATCGATGAAAACGCCCACCGAACCCGACGAGCCAGCGTCGAACTTTCCACTGCCAACGCCGCGAATATGGATAAAGGTTTTGGAAGCGTCCTGCTGAGGAATACTCAGGCCTGGCGTGAACTTCTGCAAATCCGTCACCGAAAGCACGTTCCACTCTTCGAGGAACTCTCCGCTTAGTGCGGTAATTGCAATGGGTACATCCTGCGCAGATTGTGCGCGTTTTTGCGCGGTAACAACAACCTCCTCCAGGGCCTGTGAAAACGCAACGACCGGCATTGTCATGGCAACCGCCAGAACCAAGTGCTTTTTGACTGAATTTGACATAGGTGACTCCCTACGAGCGCAAGTTCGATGAATAGTTATGGTTTAAATTTAGAGAGTTGAGCGGATAAGAATCAGGTCAGATCAGATCAGGCCATCGTAGGATCCCCCGTCTAACTGAATGTTCTGGCCTGATATATAGCTGGCTTGCTGGCTGCAAAGAAACGCGCAGTAATCGCCAAATTCTTTCGGTTGACCGAAGCGCCCGGCGGTGATTCGGGAGACCAGTTTTTCCCGCGCCTCCTCATAACTCACACCGGCAAGTTGCACGATGAGTTCCGCGTTATCCCGTTGGCGACCGGTATCGAACATTTCCGGCAGCATATTGTTGATGGTGACGTTATCCATCACGGCTTCTTTCGACACCGCTTTTGACAGTGCGGTTACCCCGGCACGCGCGGCACTGGATACACACATAATGGGAGACGGCGACTTCACCATGGCCGAGGTAATGTTGATAATGCGGCCGAACTTGCGTTCGCGCATACCCGGCAGGACCGCCTGAATCATAAAGATGGGCGCCATCATGTTAGCGGCAATGGCTTCGTCCCAATCCTTCTGGCTGCTTTGGGCAAACCCCACCGGGTTAGGCCCTGCGTTGTTGTTGATGAGTATGTCCGGGTCGGGGCATGCCTCGATCAGCGCCTTGCGCCCTTCCTCCGTCGATACGTCGGCCTGTACGATAGTCACCTCACCACCTTCGGCCCGAATTTCATCAGCGGTGGCTTGCAGCGTTTCCAGCGTTCGTCCGTTAATGAAAACGTGAACACCTTCCCTGCTCAGTGATACCGCACAGGCCTTTCCCAGACCCTCACTGGACGCACATACCAGTGCTTTCTTACCTGCAATTCCCAGATCCATGCCTATCTCCCGAATGTAATCATCTCAATTTTTCAGCGACAACAGCTTGGCCAGGCTCTGGAACCACAATAGATACAGCGGATTACCCTGTATCGTGATTCGCTTATCCTGAAGCCCGCTTATCATCTGAAGCTGCTTATCCTTCCCGGTCAGTGTCTGGTAACCCGTGGCCGCGCTATCGAAGACGATTGCAATGGTTGGCTCATGGGCACGGCTGAGAAATACCGGTTTGCTTGACCTCCCCGGATAACTCATCACCTTCTGGTTCTGGATAATGAAATGACGGGCGTATCCGCCTTCACAGCCAATCTCCAGGGTAAGATCCTGGCCCTCGAGTTTGCGCCTGAACCTGGGATTGCTCTTACTGGCTCTCTCCAGCATAAAACCGAGAATCCACAGTACGATCCTGAATCTCATTTTCGTTTCCCCCCGTTAGAGAACGCTGGCGCATTCATCGAACGCCACAAACTTCGCGACAGCCCTGCTCAACGCTTCATTCATGTCCATCGCCGTAATTACAGCATCGACGAGGCGATCAGCGATATGCCCATCGGGCCGCACGATTACCACCTGCGCTTCGTTCATACCCATCTTCACCAGGCTCTCATCATCTGCGGCAAAGTCGGTATTTTCGGTTTTCACCTTGCAGGGAACTTCGCTCCCAAGTGCCGGAAGCGCAACGCCATCCCGTACAATGAG
>CAJQQW010000135.1 GCA_905480565.1 uncultured Halioglobus sp.
TGTGCGAAATTATCCCGCTGAGCCCGAGCGATAGTAGGCGCTGGTATAGGTGCAACCTTTCCAATGGTACCTTTTACGCTGAGCCGGTTTATAGTAGTGGTAAAGCGGCCGGAC
This sequence comes from uncultured Halioglobus sp., assembly GCA_905480565.1. GTDB lineage: Bacteria > Pseudomonadota > Gammaproteobacteria > Pseudomonadales > Halieaceae > Marimicrobium. The sequence goes on from CAJQQW010000135.1 coordinate 115, forward strand.
GCCCTTTGCACAATAGTGGCTGACCAGACTCCGCCGAGTACCACTATCATTGTTAATTGGCGCTCCGCCATGCGCGAGGGCCGGGTGCCAGAACAGCACATCGCCCTTTTTCGGGAAGAAGGACGACAATCGCTGCGACCTATTGCGCGCTTCTTCATGTATCCATGCCAACCAGTTATGCAACTGTGCCTCACCGTCGCGGTCTGAATCATAATGCTTGAAGAAGCGACTGAAGAGGAAGTCTGGCCAATGGTGGCTCTCAGGGTAGTACACAAGCTCACCCGTGCCCGGTTGAATATCTTCCAGCGCGATCCAGGCGCCGATAAATTTCATGGGGGCATTCATTCGAACAAAAGCGGTATCCTGGTGCACAGCCTGTTCCGAGCCGGTTTCAAAGCTCAAGCTCTGAGTTAATACCGGCTCGCTTTCCAGAAACAGTGAGAGGTATTCCGTGATTGACCGATGGAACAGCAGACGCCGAGCAGGTTCAGAATAAAAGTAATCATCTACAATCCTGCTGCTGGAATTGCCAGAGAAAACCTCCGCGCTATAAGGCATCGGCGACTTAAGCGTGCTCGAAGTGACACACAGAGGGGAGGGCGAGCGGGCCTTGAGGCTCTCAAGCCCGTCGAGGTAATCGTCGATAAGCCTGTGATCAACTGCATTATCCAATTTTAAAAAGCCCTGTTCCCGCCAGCTGTTAAGATTGTCGACCTTATCCTCAGCTACCTCACCACGGCTGAGCCTGCGACGGAGTTGGTCTTCATAATCGACCCTGTCAGTCCAAAGCCCACCAAAACGGGAAGGATAGCGTGCCCGATGCAGGCGCTGTTTACAGTAATCAAGGTTGAAGGTCGCAAGACCGAATGCTGTGCGGTAGAGCAGGGGATTGGTATCAAAAAGGCGTTTTACCGACGCAACCGCGGGCGATATCACCTTCGCCAACCTTGGCCGAGAGACAAGGTTGCCGGGCTAGCCGCGGCCAGCCCGATTTTTTAGTTTGCGCAGCGTGGCGAGCTGGGCCGCTGCTTCCGCCAGCTGAGCAGAGGCGCGACCATAGTCGAAGTCCCCTGTCTGGTTAGCCAGCGCATGCTCGGCCTCTTTGCGCGCCTCTTCGGCAGACGCTTCATCTACGTCGTCTGCACGCAGAGCCGTATCCGCAAGAATAGAGACCACGCCAGGCTGGACCTCGAGGAAACCACCAGACACGTAAAACACCTGCTCGTCCCCGCTTTGAGTAATGATACGAACGGGGCCGGGTACGAGGGAAGTCAGCAAGGGCGCATGGCCGTAGCTAACTCCCAGTTCACCCATCTCGCCTGTCGCGACGAGCACCTCTACCAGGCCGGAGAAAATTTCCTCCTCCGCGCTGACGATATCGCAGTGAATTGTCATTGCCATTCTGTGGCTCCGCTAACTAACTGGCTTACAGGTTCTTCGCTTTTTCAACAGCTTCTTCGATGCCGCCAACCATGTAGAAGGCCTGCTCGGGCAAGTGATCGTACTCGCCGGCAAGAATACCTTTAAAACCAGAAATAGTGTCTTTCAAAGACACGTACTTGCCCGGCGAACCGGTGAATACTTCTGCCACGTGGAAAGGCTGGGACAGGAACCGTTCGATCTTCCGAGCTCGATCCACCGTCTGTTTGTCATCTTCAGATAATTCGTCCATGCCGAGGATGGCAATGATGTCCTTGAGCTCTTTGTAGCGCTGCAATACCGATTGCACGCCACGCGCTGTATCGTAGTGATCATTGCCGATCAAAAGCGGATCAAGCTGCCGAGAGGTAGAGTCCAGCGGATCCACCGCAGGATAGATGCCCTTGGCCGCAATATCACGAGACAGCACAACCGTTGCATCAAGGTGTGCGAATGTTGTTGCCGGTGACGGGTCGGTCAAATCATCAGCAGGCACGTACACCGCCTGAATAGAGGTGATAGATCCTACTTTGGTAGAGGTAATTCGCTCCTGCAATACGCCCATCTCTTCTGCCAGCGTCGGCTGATAGCCCACTGCAGAAGGCATACGGCCCAACAATGCCGATACTTCAGTTCCGGCTAATGTGTAACGGTAAATATTATCGATGAACAATAGGACGTCGCGACCGTCGTCACGGAATTTCTCCGCCATGGTCAAGCCGGTCAGGGCGACACGAAGACGGTTGCCAGGCGGCTCGTTCATCTGGCCATACACCATCGCCACCTTGGAATTGGAAAAGTTCTCAACGTCCACGACCTTGGATTCCTGCATCTCGTAGTAGAAATCGTTACCCTCGCGGGTGCGCTCACCCACGCCGGCGAATACTGAAAGGCCCGAGTGCTCGGTTGCAATGTTGTTAATCAACTCCATCATGTTCACGGTTTTGCCCACACCGGCGCCGCCGAAGAGGCCAATCTTGCCGCCCTTGGCGAAAGGACAAACAAGGTCGATTACCTTGATGCCGGTTTCCAGCAGCTCTTCGGCTGCCGCCAACTCCTCATAACTGGGTGCTTCTCGGTGAATCGGCGCGCGCTCTTTTTCGCCGATATCACCACATTCATCAATGGGGTTGCCCAAAACATCCATGATGCGGCCCAGCGTTTCAATGCCCACCGGCACAGCGATAGGGGCACCCGTGTTTTCCACCGCAAGACCGCGGCTAAGCCCCTCAGAAGAGCCCAGCGCAATAGAGCGAACAACACCGTCGCCCAGCTGCTGCTGAACTTCCAGGGTCGTGTCTTTTTCGGTGATCTTCAGTGCATCGTATACCCGCGGAACGCTATCACGGGGAAACTCCACATCGATGACCGCGCCGATGATTTGTACGACTCGTCCGCTACTCATGTCCGGATCCTCTGTTTCTTAAATCTGTTATGGGTTCAGGGTTTAACCTGCTCCCGCATATTGTGTCTATCACGGAACAAAAATCTGCCCCAAGTGCCTCGTCAACTAATAGCCGCAGCGCCACTCACAATCTCCGATAGCTCCTGCGTGATGGCTGACTGTCTCGCCTTGTTGTACACCAGCTGCAAATCATCGATCAGCTCGCCCGCGTTCTCGGTGGCATTTTTCATTGCCAGCATCCGGGCTGCCTGTTCACAAGCGCCGTTCTCAACCACAGACTGATAAACCTGAGACTCGATATAACGCGTCAACAGGCCTTCCAATAATTCTTTCGCGTCGGGCTCGTAGATGTAATCCCAATGGTGCTTCATTTCATCTGACTGTTCCGCCTCTAGAGGAAGCAGCTGTTCCACATTGGGATTTTGAGTCATAGTATTGACGAACTCATTACTCACCAGGAATAGCCTGTCTATGCTGCCCTCTTCGTAGGCGTCGAGCATTGTCTTGACGCCGCCAATCAGGTCTCCCACACTGGGCTCTTCTCCCAAATCACGAACAGCTGCCGTGACGTTTCCTCCATAGCTACCAAAGAATGCAGCACCCTTGGCACCCACCAGGCATAGATCGATCTCGATATTCTTGTCATCCCACCCCTTCATCGCCTTAACAGTCGCCTTAAACAGGTTGATGTTAAGACCACCACAAAGACCGCGATCCGTAGAGACGACTATAAAACCAACACGCCTCACTTCCCGCTCCTGCATGTAGATATGACGGTACTCGGGGGCAGAATTCGCCAAGTGGCCGATCACAGAACGCATACGACGGGCGTAAGGCTTACCTAGCTGCATGCGATCCTGGGCCTTACGCATCTTGCTGGCCGCGACCATTTCCATCGCACTGGTAATCTTTTGAGTACTCTGGATACTCGAGATCTTCGTACGAATTTCTTTTCCGGCTGCCATCCGTTATCTCCGGGATTACCAGGTCTGGGTCGACTTGAACGTTTCGATAGCAGACTTGAACGTCGCCTCGATCTCGTCATTATAGTCGCCACTCTCAACCAGACTGCTCATCAGGTCGCCGTGTTCGGCGTGCATGTATGACAGCAGGGCCGCCTCAAAGTCACCTACCTTATTGACTTCGACATCACTCAGGTGGCCTTCGTTTGCCGCGTAGAGGACCAAGCCCATCTCCGCGATGGACTGGGGCGAGTATTGCTTTTGCTTCATCAATTCCGTGACACGTTCACCGTGATCCAGCTGCGCCTTCGTGGCATCGTCCAGGTCAGACGCGAACTGCGAAAAGGCGGCCAGTTCACGATACTGGGCAAGTGCGGTTCGAACCCCGCCTGAAAGCTTTTTCATAATCTTGGTCTGTGCCGCGCCACCCACACGCGATACGGAAATGCCCGCGTCCATAGCAGGGCGAACGCCCGCGTTGAACATACCGGACTCAAGAAAGATCTGACCATCGGTAATAGAAATCACGTTAGTCGGGACGAAGGCGGAAACGTCACCCGCCTGAGTCTCAATAATTGGCAGTGCGGTAAGAGAACCGGTTTTTCCCTTAACCTCGCCGTTGGTAGCCTGCTCTACATAGTTGGCATTTACTCGTGCCGCGCGCTCCAACAGGCGCGAGTGCAGATAAAACACATCTCCGGGGTAAGCTTCACGTCCCGGCGGGCGGCGCAGAAGAAGGGAGATCTGACGATAAGCCCATGCCTGCTTGGTGAGGTCATCATAAATAATTAATGCATCTTCACCGCGGTCGCGGTAGTACTCACCCATAGTGCAACCAGCAAACGGCGCCAAATACTGCATCGCAGCCGGGTCAGATGCATTCGCGGCCACGATGATCGTGTGGTCCATCGCGCCGTGCTCTTCGAGCTTGCGCACAACCGCTGCGACAGAAGATGCCTTCTGACCAACCGCCACGTAAATACACTTTATGCCTGTATTTTTCTGGTTAATGATCGCATCGATTGCAATCGCGGTCTTACCAATCTGGCGGTCACCAATAATAAGCTCTCGCTGACCGCGGCCGATGGGCACCATGGAATCAATCGCCTTGAGACCGATCTGTACAGGCTCATCTACAGACTGGCGAGCGATTACGCCGGGCGCTACCTTTTCAAGTGCATCGGTAGCGGCCGCGTTCACCGGCCCCTTTCCGTCGATCGGGGTACCCAGTGCGTCTACCACGCGACCCTGTAGCTCGGGGCCCACAGGCACTTGGAGAATCCGGCTGGTGCATCGGCAGCTCTGGCCTTCTGCTATCCCTTTATAGTCGCCAAGGATTACCGCACCGACAGAGTCCCGCTCCAGGTTGAGTGCCATACCATAGACACCACCCTCAAATTCGATCATCTCGCCATACATCACCTCGGCCAGTCCGTGGATTCTGATAATGCCGTCTGTCACGGAGACTACGGTGCCCTCATTGCGGGCTTCACTGCTAACATCGAGTTGATCGATGCGCGACTTGATGATCTCGCTAATTTCAGATGGATTCAGTTGCTGCATGCTCTGTTCCTCAATCCTGTTTCCTGTTCCGTTAGGAATTCATTGCTTCGGCCAGCTTATTCAGCCTACCGCGCACCGAGCCGTCGATAACCGTATCGCCGGCCCTGATTAATACCCCGCCCAGCAATTCGCTGTCCGTGGATGAACTCATTTTTACCTGGCGTGCCAGTTTCTGACCCAGCGCGCTGGCTAATTGTGTGACCGTTGCCTCCGGCAGTTCAAATGCTGAAATCACTTCAACATCTACCGATTTTTCCTGGTTCGCCTTGTACAACTCAAACTGCTTATGTATTTCCGGCACCAAGATCAGTCGTTTATTGGCCGCAAGGATGCTGATAAAGTTTTTCAGCTCGGCACCAATATTTTCACCACAGACGTCGCTCAACGTGCTCGCTTGCTGCTCGTTCGTCAGCTCTGGATTAACCAAAACCTGCGCCATGCCTTCGTGCTCGACAACTGCTGCCAACGTGGTCAACTGTGCCGCCCATTCAGCAAGAGCAGACTTCTCCAGGGCGTACTCGAAAGCAGCCTTGGCATAGGGACGAGCCAGTGTGCTTAGTTCAGCCATAATGACCTCGAATTAAAGCTCGGAAGCCAGTTTGTCGACCAGCTCCCTGTGGGCGTTTTCGTCGATTGCTGCGCCCAGCACTTTTTCTGCGCCCGCCAGAGACAATGCAGCTACCTGACCACGCAGGTGCTCCTTTGCGCGGTTGGCCTCCTGCTCAATCTCTGCCTGTGCCGCAGCTTTAACGCGGTCCGCTTCGGTGACCGCGGCCTCTTTGGCCTCATCGACCAATTGCCC
>CAJQQW010000136.1 GCA_905480565.1 uncultured Halioglobus sp.
GGCAAGTGGTCTTCAAAGAAAGCAATACTGGCCGCATACGTCTCTCAATACTATCCAGAACTGCATTAAACTTATAACCGGGGGCCACCGCATCCGCTGGTCCACCTTCTCGATCAATATATTAGTCTTCTTGATAAGCAGCCCGATCAGTGCAGGAGCGCCCCGAATTACTATGCAGTTAACCGCACTGCCGATCATGGTCAGTCCAGCAATGATTCCTGCAATTGCCAGTGGCACGGTTAACAAACCAATCAAAGGCTGACTCAGCTCGCGAGAGGTCGGTAGGTACCACCAAATCCTTTGGTCGCGCCCCACCAACCCCGCCCGCGCTTTTCAAGAGCCGGTATACCCTGCCCCGCTTCCGAGAGTCGCTTAGCGGCAATTCTATAGTTTTGACGTGAGGCCTGCACACTGCCGAAACACTGTCGAGCCGCGCCGCCACAGAGTACTCACTTTGCTGGTGCACAGACCGGTTCTCGCAGCCGCACGACGCACAAATATAGTGCGAGACCAGCACTACGGATTCTGCAATTTACTGAAATCATCTAGTCTTCAGCTTTTTTGTTCGGCATCTATGATGCTGGCACGCAGATTGCTTCTTATGGATACAGACGTTGGGTCTTTTACTCAAGCGAGACGCTATCGAAAATCATCGGGATTCCATTAGGGAGGCGAAAGAATGAATCTTCAATCCAACACCGTTTTTATCAAACTGCCGCGGGGAGATCAGGCTTCTTTCGAGGAGATGCAGGCCTATGGCAATGCGTTGCAGGCGTTTATATGCCACCAGGAGGAAAAACTGGAACACAGTGATAAAACCAAAGACCACAACTCAACCATCGACTACCTTCACTCGCTAGCGGATGGGTACAACACGCAGCTGCATCTATTCAAAGAGGCAGAGGCGCGCCGGCAGCGAGGCATCATCAAGGCTCTCATACTTATGACAAGCACCAACCAGTGGTGAGCAAGTAGCAAACTCAATGCTTTGAACTTGAGCGAGTTGAACACGGTAATAGAGTCCAGGGTCTGCTGGCTCTCGGAAGGCCTGGCCTGTTCATCATATGGCTACAGTCTGATATTCGCTAAAAGTCTTCTTTCTTCTCTAGTTTTGAGCCCACGTGTAAGTCAGCTCCAGGCCGTAGGTCAATGGCTGGCGATAGGCAGAAAACGTCAGATTATTGGCAATATTGAGTGCCGTACTGGTAGCGTCCTCATCGGTCAGGTTACGCCCGAAAATACTGACGCGCCAATCCTGCCACGCGTAGTTGACCGAGGCGTCGAGAATACCGAAACCATCGACATGTCCTTCTTCAAGATTCAGAAATTCGGTCTCGAAATCGTCCCTGTAGAAATATGTGGCCTGTACACTGGCAACTCCGGGCCCCCACTGCCACTCGTACAGTGAGTTGATGCTGTAGTTGTAGTCAGGTGTGCGGCGCAACTTCAGGTTAGACACATCTCGTGGATTCCCGATACCGTCCTGGGTCAAATCAGCCACGAAATCGTCGTATTGTGCATCCAGCAGTCCGACGTTCACACGCAAGGTCCAGCCCTCCAGCGGAAGAGCTAACAGATCCATTTCAAGACCGTTAATGTCGGCCTTGGACGCATTCAAAGTGATCGTTTCCTGACTGATAGGGGGCGGCACAGCGATGACAATATCCTCCTGTTTTTGCTCGTACTTCTGTAGGAAGCCCGCCAGATTAAGCTGCAGACGATTGTCGAGCCAGGTAGATTTCATGCCCAACTCCCAGCTCTTCAAGGTCTCAGGGTCATAGGTCTGCGTAGCGCTTTCCAGCGTGTTAGCGCGGCCATTCATGCCGCCGCTACGATAACCCTCCGAATATGTGAGGTAGACCATACGATTATCTGTCCACTGGTATTGCACGCTAGCCTTCGGAGTAAATTTCGACCAATCATCCTTGGTGGGGTTATCGTAGGTGCTAAAACCACCAACATTCACAGGCACTTCACTGCCGAAAGGCAAAAATGTCTCCGTTCTGCGTTTAAACTTTTTGTCATCCTGACTGTAGCGCCCGCCCAGCGTCAGCGTCCAGCGGTCGATGAACTCCCAATCGACTTCTGCGAATACGGCCCAGGCTTTCGTTTCGTGATCTGTAAAGGCGTCACCACGAGTATTCGTCGGAGTAAAAAAATCCTCGGTCAGGGCTATTCTAAACAGGTGATAGCTACTTTGGTCGAGTTGATAGTCCGATCTCCAAAGATAGCCGCCCACTACGTATTCGACGTCTTCACCTACGTCACCGTTCAAGCGCAGTTCGTTGCTGGTTTGCTGGTAGTCTTGCTGCCGACGTACGTGAAAATAATCGAGATCTGTACCATCGTAATCCTGATTAAATTCCTCATCCGACTCAATGCGACCAAAGATGTAAGTCAATCGAGCTGTTTCCGTAACGTTCCAAGCGGCCTCAAAGGTGTGCGAGTGGACGTTATAGTATGAGTCCAACGGGAAGTTAGTGTTAGTCTGGTGCCGATCCCCTGTCTGCGGTGTGCGCGGGCTAACCTGGCACTGGTCGAAACGGACGCAGAGATCGTCACCGGCAAAACCGCTGGCGGGATCGGCGGGGCGCGATACGTTAAACACTGGTCCCGCCTGACTATTGTCGTTCTGCCGTTGATAGATATATTCCATCGTCAGGTTATCGCTCGGATTTGCGAGAAGAGTGGCAGACCACGACTCATAATCTATCTTGGCTTCATCCTTGCCATTAAATTCGTTTTCGTTATAGCCGTCATCCTGTTTTCGTTTGGCATATGTGAGCTTTCCAGCCAGCTTTTCTTCCCAAATCGGAAAATTAAAAACACCATCAAACTCCTGAGTATTGTAATTGCCAAAACGACCTCTTGTTTTTAGCCCCAAATCACCGGTTGGTTTTGTGCGGATAATATTAATAACGCCGCCAATTGTGTTACGACCGAACAGGGTTCCCTGCGGCCCTCGGAGCACTTCGATACGCTCCATGTCAAATATTTTCAATTCGGCACCAGAATTCGTGCCGAGGAATATACCGTCGAGCACTACACCGACGGTTGGCTCAAAACTGCGCTCCAGATCCTGGAAATTAATGCCCCGCAGGGAAATAGCTGCCGCCTGTGGCGAGGCTGAAATGTGATCTATGATCAGATTTGGAGACATGCTGGCGATATCCCGCAAATCCCGGAAATTCCCGTTGGATATCTGGGTCGCATTAAGAGCACTCACCGCGATAGGAATATTCTGTAGATTTTCCTCTCGCTTGCGCGCGGTCACCAGTACTTCCTCAAGCGCCAATGGTATCTCGACATCATCAGCGGCGGTTGGCGCAGTAGTAAAAAAACAGAGTGAACAGAGCGGTATGACAACAGGCAAAAGGCGAGTGTTCAGCAACATGGCATCGTCTCCTTTTATAGCCAAGCCCGTCAGCCATACACCCGGTATATTGAATCTCTATGGGGCGACTGCACACGGCGCATTATTTTTTACGGCCTCGCACAACAGACTATCACTGAAGCCCCTTAATGGTCGATACTCGGATATCCGCCTGAAGAGAATATGTCCAGTAAGATTACTTATCTGAGGCGGCGTTTTCGGCCATATATCGCGCAATATATGCGTGAAACTCGGGCTCATTAGCAACGCGGTCTGCCTCTATGCGGCGCGCGATATCGGATTCTCGCATGTTTCGATTCCACTCCCGCATACCGTGGATTTCCGCCAGGATATCCCAATCCATAATCTTCGAACCTATGCCCTGCACAACCGCATTGCAGTAATGTACATACACATCGGCAAGCGTAAACTGGGCTCCCGCTATATGCGGCGCGAAATCACTCAGGCGCCTCATTGCCTTGATCCCCCTATTCAGCACGTGCCTCACATCCGAAAGTACGGGATCTGGCGCCGGCAAACCTGAAAAGGCATAGGAGATAAGGCGACGACTTGGAAGCTCCAGATAGAGTTCCATCACCTTCATAATTTGCCGCACATGCGCCCGCGCCTCAGGGTTGGATGGATACAGCGGCTTGTCGGGATAAACTTCCTCGAGATAATCACAGATCACAACCGTCTCGGACAAGTGACTCCCCCTTTCTGTCGTCAAAGCGGGTATTTTGCCAACAGGGCTGATGGATAACCACTCTTCAGTGCCACCGTAGATGAGATGTTCCTCGTGAGGCACCTCCTTGTACTGCAACACATACTTGACAACGTTGTAATAATTACTGGATGCGAAGCCGTGCAAGGTAACCATATTGCTTATTCCATCTTTGAGAGACGTTATCCACTATAAATCAAATTTATCCGCTATAGGGCGCCTATGCAGTCATGAAAGCCGCTATCTATTGATAGTTTTCAGAGGCAGTTACCGCAGGGTCATTACTCGCTTCGAAAAGTAGCTTGAAGCTAACCACAGAAAACAGCAGCCGGGTGGCATGTGATACCGCGGTTACTTATTCCGTGACCTCCCCGCTAAAGTTTCAGGCACGTCCGGCAAGGTAGTGATCAAGGCCGTTGGCAAATGCCTGCCGCTCACGCGGCCCCAGTGCGGACGGACCACCAGTCATTTCCCCGCTGGAACGCATCGTGTCCATGAAATCCCGCATATTCAGCCGCTGACGAACGTTATCGCGAGTGTACTTCTCACCTCTGGAGGTAATGACATGTGCGCCCTTCTCAATGAGTTCTGCCGCGAGCGGAATATCAGAGGTAACCACCAGATCGTTCGCCTTGACATGCTGCACGATAAAGTTGTCCGCCATATCAAACCCCTGCTCGACCCGTATGCACTTAATCAGTGCTGACTTAGGCACTGGTAACGCATGGTTAGCCACCAGGATAAGCTGAATTTCTGCTCGCTGGGCAGCCCGAAACAGGATTTCCCTGATGACTTTAGGGCAGGCATCGGCGTCAACCCAGATAGAGGCAGAATTAGACATGTGGCGCAATTATCGCGCCGTTTTTCGACCGTTGTACAGTCAAAAATTATGAAAACCGTCAGAGTAAAATCACCCTCAACCATTGGATTAGAGCGGCCATTATGGCAATAATAAGCCGTTTTCATTCTCAAGACCGGCTGCGCCACAACAATAAGTCCAAGGAGACATCGCATGTATTCTGAATTAGCTCGTGTCAGGGCTGAACTCTGTGCCGAAGGGCAAGCATTTGAACTCGAACATATCGAAATTGACGGCATAACAGTCCGCTCCTGGAAAAACGCTGCTGCCAACCTGAGAGACTTCTGGCTATCTACTGCCGGACACGGTGATGCAACGTATCTGGTTTATGGTGATGAACGATGGACCTATGCTGAAAGTCACGAGCAGGTAAGCCGCATCGCACGATGGCTCGCGGACAATGGAGTACAACCCGGAGACCGAGTCGCTATTGCGATGCGCAACTATCCAGAGTGGCTTCTTAGCTACTGGGCCATCGTGTCGATCGGAGCTGTCGCCGTAGGCGTAAACGCCTGGTGGGTGCCGGAAGAGCTGGCCTATGGTTTCAACGACAGCGCACCTGTCATACTGATCTGTGATCGTGAGCGCTTGCAGCGCTATAATGAGATTCGCAGCACGTGCCCTGCGATGACGGTGGTCGGCGTGCGCTGTGATGACATCCTGACAGAGGACGAGATTCCCTGGACAGACGTCCTACAATCGGCCGCCGATATGCCTGATGTCGAGATCGATTCGAATGCCGATGCCTGCGTTTTTTATACTTCCGGCACAACGGGCCGACCCAAGGGAGCCCAGCTGACCCATAGGGGCTGCACCAATAACATTATGAGCAGCCTGTTTGGCAACCTGTCGCAAATTCAAGCCCTATCGTCCATCGAAGGGAAGGAGTTCGGAAGCGGTGGCACGCAATCAGTGCTGCTGACAACGCCGCTATTTCATGTAACGGCCAACAACGTCATCGCGCACACCAACAGCATGCTTGGCGGCAAATTAGTTTTTATGTACAAATGGGACGCAGGAGAGGCGCTCAAGCTTGTAGAGCGAGAGCAGATTACCGCACTGTCCGGCGTACCCGTTATGTCCCGTGAACTTCTGGCCCATCCGGATTTTGAAACCACTGATACCTCTTCGTTAAAATCACTTGGGGGGGGTGGAGCACCAGTGCACCCCGATCTCGTGGAGAAAATTGGCAGCAAGGCAAAGGTTGCGCCCGCACAAGGTTTCGGTATGACGGAGACTTGTGGTCTGGCCACAGGCGCCTTTGGGCCCTATCTGCAGGACAGACCCGGTAGCGTCGGGCCGGTAATACCAGTATTCGAAATCCGGATTGTTGGTCCTGATGACCAGGATGTGCCGAGTGGGGAGCGAGGAGAGGTACTATTGCGCAGTGCGCAGATCATATCTGGCTATCTGAATCGCCCGGAGGCCACAGCTGAAACGATTGTTAACGGCTGGCTACATACGGGCGACATCGGTTACCTGGACGAGGATGACTTTCTCTATATCGTGGACCGAGCGAAAGATATGGTACTGCGGGGCGGCGAGAATATTGCAAGCGGCGAAGTAGAGTCGGTGCTGTACCGCTATCCGGGCGTCACTGAAGCTGCGGTATTCTCAGTGCCAGACGAGGCAATGGGCGAAGAAGTGGGTGTCGCAATACACCTGTCGGAAGGTGCATCGGTATCAGCCGACGCATTGCGCGAGTTCAGCCGTGGCCTCTTGGCGGCCTACAAAATACCCAGATATATCTGGTTTCTCGACGCTCCTCTGCCACGCAATGCCAGCGGCAAGTTCCTGAAAAAAGATCTCCAGGCCAGACTGCAGTTAAACACTGCCGTCTGACCGGAAGGACTTTGAGCCTGATTAACTAAAACAGGACCACGCTAACGCGTCATCCCTTTTGCAGTTTGGCCAGGTGCTCGTTAAGTATCGTAGCCCAGCGCCTTATAATACGGTCGAAGTCGGCCGTATTCGTTACGCTGTTAGCAACTTGCACCATGCCTGTATTGTCAGCTGCCTCCGGGTCGATCACGCGCCCGATGATAGCTTGGGTTTTTCCATCATACAGATCCATATACAGCGTCATAGAGCCCGCAGAGGCGACAAAAGTAGTTGTCATACCCGGCGTCATCACATCTGGCGCTGTGACCTCAAGATCAATAATTGCCGGACGCAGAATCAAAACTCCACTGCCCGCGTCGGTAACAATTTTGTGGCCGCCCTTTTCCAGTACCTGTTCAAATTCTTTCTTGAACTCCGTAGCTACACGCTCCCTGATCTCTTCCATGTCCTTGTCACTGACACGCGCCTCGAAGTTTGCCTGTTCATTGTAATTACGCTGCCAATTCTTGCTAAACGCGACATAGGGCTTAAGAATAGCCACGCTATCATACTGACTTAGATCTGCGCCCGGCTTCAGATAAACAGCGCGTAACGTAGTATGTGGTTGCAACTTCAGGCCATCATGAGTGACCGCGGGAAATTTCTGCTCGGCAGGTGTCGCACAACCAGTGAGCGCGACAACAATCGCGACTGAAAGTAATCTGAGATACATCATTAACCATCTCCTTTTGTATTTTTCGAACGGCTTATCCTGGTAGCACCCACAATGTCACATCGACTACCGCCAAGATTAACGTCTAAGAGTATAGACGTAATTGAGCCGGCACCGGGGCCGAATTTTCATTCCGAGTGGAAAATGCTATCGATTATCGCTATTACCGCATTGCCAATCACCATGTCACAGGCCTCTGCATCTTCTTTTTGGAGTGATATTTCATGACACTTTTCGTCAACGGCATGCACCGCCGCGAGAGGTAATCATAGGCAGGTCCAACAAAGTCCGGATGCCCGGCTCAGCCTCACATACGAAAGGAATCGCATTAACCGCATGGACAGCCGTTGAAAGCAGCACATCATCGTTCCACTGATCCCCAAAATCCAGAAACATATTGGGGCTACCTTCGATTTTCACAGAGTGTCTGCCACGCGGCCACTGATCACCTATGTCATCATGCAAGCGCCACACCGTCTCATGTACGATGCGTTTTTCGCCGTTGACCATCCCCGCCCACTCCCAGCGCTGGCCAGCGATGGTGCCGCTGGCGACCTCACCGGCAGAAATTTTAAGTGCCTTGGTTGAAACTTCGACCTCGGAGTGGACAGTAATGCTGTCCAGCTCCAGCTCCAGGCCATCGGCTACCATCTGTATGCTCTCTCTGAATAGGCCGTTAAGCCAGTTTGAGTAACGAGCAGAATGGTCTTCAAAGTCCTCGGGGGAGCACCCAAAACCCATCATGTCAAAAATTACACTGGGAGAAGGATAAAACTCAAAATTGGTGATCTCCTGCACATAAACCTGATCCAGTCGCTGGCATATACCAGACATTACCAGCGGCAGCATATCTCCCATCCATCCTGGATTAACGCCCGTGCTGTGAAAGCTGCTGCCGCCATGTTCACAGGCTTGCTCAATACGATTCTGTAGCGCTTCACCATGCACTTTGGGGTACATGTACCCCACGGTGGTGATGACGTTTTTTCCGGAAGCCAACAAAGCGCAGATTATTTCCAGGTCTTCATCCGGCGCTTCTCCATAAACGAGAGAGGGTAAAGGTGTATGAATCACACAATCCGCCTCACTTGCCAGGATTTTGTTCCTGTCATCGGTAGCTGTTATGCCAAGATTCCCGATGCCGGCGATAGTGCCCGCGTCGACTCCAGATTTTTCCTCGCTGTAGACATAAAGCGCTGCCAACTCCATGCCCTCTCGCCCTGCTATGGTGGTAATGGCGTGTTTACCGACATTGCCACTCGACCACTGGATAATGCGATAGCTCATGCCAAATACTCCAATTTCGCGCCACAAAGTACAGCTGTAAACATCGTAAGAAAAACAGCGCCTTTTCCTGTATTCATGCTGCGTTTCTCCTGCGTCCAACTGACACGCTAAACGAGTATCACACCGCACTGGGGAATCGAGTTGAACTCATTGTGTCTGTCATTCGCGGGGCGCCGTAATTTGCCGCTGTTATTCTAGGCATATTATGCAATCAAGAACAGACTCTTGCAGAAAATCCGATAGGAGACTACTGTGCTCATCGATACGGCGTAGCGACGTAATCCAGCCTTTCTGCTGCTTGCGAACACAGGATTGCCGCAATACGACCGGCTTACTTAAATGCTTAAGGAGCAAGCGATATGGCGCAGACAAACGATCACGAAATCGTATCTATCTACCCCTTTTCCGAGGACGAGGTAGAACACCTCATGACCAACGCTGTCGAAGCGGTACTCATGTGGAGCACCAAGGATGGATGGCCCGTCGGGGTCACACATGCGTTTATCTGGCACGATGGGAAAATCTGGCTCACCTTCGCTTCCCATCGGCACCGTGCAGCAGCAATCCGGCGAGATAACAGGATCTCCGTCAACGTAAGCTCTGCATCTTACGGCGAAGGCGCAGGCGATGCGCTTCCGTCAGGCGCAATTACATTTAAAGGCACCGGGGAATTTCTGGACGACGACGAAACCAAGGCATGGTTCTACCGGGCTTTGGCAGACAAAGTGGGCAACGGAAATCAGGAAGTATCAGATCATTTCCGCGACTTTTTAGACTCTCCACTGCGCACCATTCTTGCCGTTACACCGGTGAAACGTATCATGTATAACGCAGGACTGGCGAACCGGCATATTGCCGGCGCCGTCAGCGAAGACGAACTCGGCGAACGGCTAAGCAGCGATGCGGACCGCATGAATAAAGCACGGCGTGAACAGGGTCTCGAGCCACGTTGATCTACTCACATCGTGCGACAAATAGTTGCGGTCTGATGCGGTAGTAGCGATGACACCGCCCTATTGTTAACACATATTATTGCGGTAGGAACTCTGGGGGCTAATATCCACTAATAGGAAATTCAGGTCGCCGCAAGCAGCCTCTCTGTTTGATGCCACAGCTCCTCTGCTAACGCGGTGTCAAGCGCATAAGCGCAATAGCCCGCCAACGTATGACTTGCGGGCAACTCGACACCTACATGGCAGTCTTCGAGGTAATAGCCGCCCTGCCCTTCTAGCTGAGGACTCACAGCTGCCCAAACGCTGGTCGCCGCACCGCACTCAACACTCTTGAATTTCATCCCCTCTGTTGCAATAGACGTAAAGTCATTTTCGGTCAGGCTGCGAGCTAGATCGGTCATAATGACGCCTGGATGGACACAGTTCGCAGTAATCCCTTCGGACGACAATCGTCGATTCAGCTCCGTCGCGAAAAGAGCATTGGCTGTCTTTGAGGCACCATAGGCTGCCCACTTGTCATACTCTCGACTCTCCCAGTTCATATCATCCAGATCTACCGACGCAATCTTGTGCGCCGCGGATGTAAGAACAACAATGCGAGCGCCTTCACCCGCTTTCAGTGCGTCCAAGAGCCCATTAGTAAACACAAAATGTGCCATGTGGTTAACACCCAGTTGAGATTCAAAACCTTGCAGCGTTCTTTGCAGGGGGCAAGCCATAATGCCCGCATTATTTATCAAAACATCAATGCTGGAGAAAGACCGCTGCAGTTCGTCAGCACCAGCCCTTACCGATTCCAGATCCGCCAGATCCACTATCTGTACATGGACACTT
>CAJQQW010000137.1 GCA_905480565.1 uncultured Halioglobus sp.
AACGCCCGTCGCTCCGGTATCCAACATAAACGTTACGGCCTTTCCATTGATTTCACCTGTAGTTACGTAGTGCCCAAAGCGATTGCGCTGCAAGACAACTTCCCTCGCTCCGCCCTCTCCCTGTCGCACCTCAATTGACTGATTGGGGTTGTACTGCTCTTCCAACATATTGCCAAAGTAGGCGACACCCAAACCGAGCAAGACGATCCATGCCAGCACCTGCATGGTTATACCCATGCGTTTCTGTTCTTCAATAAGGTTGTCACCGTCTTTGCGCACTGGCCGTTAACCGAAACTTGCTTTTTCGGCATGCTGCGGTGGTAGCTGATGACACCGGAGACGACGGTAAGTCATTTCTTTATCTGGCCTGCGAGTAACTTATCAAGCTTTTCAGCATTATAGGGCGGATTGGTGCCAGCAAGCTTGGGTAAGTTAACCCACCCCTGTGAGTAAATACTGCGCGCATGACTGAATGTTTTGAAACCTTCTCGGCCCTGATAGTTTCCAATACCACTATTGCCGACACCGCCAAAGGGAAGATCAATATTAGAAACATGCATCAGCACGTCATTAATCGTGACGCCGCCGGAACGCGTACGCTCCAGTATATATCTTTCCTCATCCGCATCCGTACCAAAGTAGTACAGGCCGAGTGGGTGGGGCCGGTCTGCAATAAAGTTAATGCAATCGTCGAGCTCAGTATACGTCTTTACGACCAGGACCGGACCGAATATCTCATCCTGCATGCACTTAAGATCGTCATCGGGGTTTACGATAATTTGCAGCGGAATGCGCTGCTCCGATGCATTATAGGCATCTGGCGCGAGGGCCTCTATTCGAACACCCGCCCCTCTCGCTTCTTCAATGTAACCAGATAGCCTCTGGTAGTGTCGCTCGTTGATGACCGCCACATAATCCAAGTTTCCCTCGACCGTTGGGAACATTGATAAAAATGTTGTCCTCGCCGAGTCGACAAATACTTCAAGCGCTGCCTCAGGTACAAAAACATAGTCTGGCGACAGGCAAGCCTGGCCTGCATTCATTGTTTTTCCCGAAATGATGGCTTCCGCCGCCTTGGCAACATCGGCACCGTGACTAATTATAGTGGGCGACTTCCCACCGAGCTCGAGTGTCACGGGTGTCAGGTTCCGCGCAGCCGACTGCATCACGGCTTTGCCGATGCTGGTGGCGCCAGTGAAGATAATATGATCCAGGTCGAGGGCACTAAAAGCAGCACCGGCTTCAGGCCCGCCATTGACCACCGCAATCTCTTCGTCACTGAAGTATCTACTGAATAGCTCACCTACCAGAGCAGCCGTCTTGGGGTTGTACTCAGACGGTTTTATCATTGCTCGATTCCCTGCTGCGAGTGCATTGGACAAGGGATGAAAAATCATAGCCAGTGGAAAATTCCAGGGTGACATAATGCCGATTACGCCGAGCGGGTGGTACTCGATCCGAGCCCGGCCACCAAACAAGCCCATAGGAAACATTGCTCGCCGTTTTTCTGGCTTCATCCATTTCTCAACATGCTTGATCGCATGCTTGAGGTGATTAACCGGCATAAGTATCTCAGACATTTTACTGAGATAGGGCGAGCGGCCATTGAAATCCTCGTCCAAAGCGCGCGCGAGATCATCCTGATTTTCCACCAGCAGATCGATACATCGCTGCAGCCGCGCAATGCGCGTGGCAACATCGGCAACTCCCTCTGATCGCTCAGCATCTCGCAACCGCTTGAGCTGTGACAGCATGCTGTCCGGAACGACGACTGAATCCATAGTAAAAACCTCTGGCAGATACGTGGGCGCATAACACGCCAGTCAGAAAAACCGACGGACAGTGTAGACCTGTGGCAATGGCTTATCCAGCACACAAAGAAGTACCGCCTCACAGCGACTCTAGGGCCCGGCGGGGACCGAAGACACTCAAACAGTAAAAATAGCCATGCAGGCAATACACGCGGTACAGGCGCCATTTATCCTTATAGGCCCGCAGTCGGCAAGGGCGTACAGGTTAATGAGGCCGGGCTAACAATAGTTTATAATTCTCTACCAACTACTGTATATCTCAGGTTCTTTATTATGGGCATAGATACTCCGGCAAGCCTCTGATGAAGCAACAGGCGCTCACATCAGCAGCACATCTGGCATTTTATCTAAAGAATTATGCCTCAGCCGGTGGGCGCTCTAATCAATGGGCCAGTCCGATCATGCATGTCATCGCCATGCCTACTTACCCACTCCGCGCACTGTTCTGCGGCCTTGCCATCATGCTCGCCCTCTGCTGCCCCACCGTTGCAGCAGAGGATGCCACTGCAAAGGAAATCTACGAGGCTACCCAGAACCTTGTATTTCAGATCAGGGTTATAGACGTGGCCTCCGGCGACAAATACAGCATTGGTTCTGGATTTCTGGTAAGCGACGACGGTTACCTCGCTACTAACTTCCACGTCGTCGCGTCCTTTGTCTATGAACCCCACAAGTACCGCCTGGAGTACGAGCTAAAGGATGGTGGTACGGGTGCTCTCAGCCTTCTGGCAACCGACGTGGTAAACGACCTGGCACTTTTAGTCACTGGAAAATCTACGCCAGAATTTCTGCCGCTCGCTACGACCCCTATTTCCAAGGGCGACCGCATCTATTCAATGGGCAACCCCCGCGATCTCGGAATGACAATTATCGAAGGTACATACAATGGACTGGTGGAAGAATCGCGCCTCCAAAAAATACTTTTTTCGGGTTCTCTGAACCCCGGCATGAGTGGCGGCCCGGCGCTAAATGCAAGGGGTGAGGTTGTTGGCGTCAACGTATCCAAGGCAGGTGAACAGATCAGCTTCCTCGTGCCTGTAAGCCACTTGGCCAAACTTATAAAAGATAATGCCTCTATACTGGTTACACGTGATCACAGAAGTGAAATAACTGCAGCGCTATTGGCGGAGCAGGAGATGTTTTTCCGCGCTGTTCTGGACAGCACGCCGACAACAAAACCCATGGGCAGCATACAGGTACCCGGCAAGCTGCTGGAATCGCTTAACTGCTGGGGTCACACGGTCGATGAGGAATACAATCACTTCCAGGCCATTCATCAGCACTGCAAATCGGAAGATCAGATCTACGTGAGCGACAGCGTGTACGTAGGAGATTTCTATTACGACTATGAGCTAATCAGCACTGATGAACTCAATCGTTTCCAGTTTTACCACCTAATGGAAAGCTTCTTTGATCATGGTGCATTCTCAAACATCAGTGACAAAGACCTCGTCACAGATATTCAATGCTACAGCGATGTGGTCAGAGTAAACGAGGCCAACTGGAAAATCTCGACCTGTCTGCGGGGTTACCGAGAACACGAGGGGCTTTATGACGCCTCAATGGCCATGGTATCAATTGATTTCAATGATATTGCGGCAGTTATAAAAATGGGTGCAACGGGCGTTAGTGCCAAGAACGCACTAGCCGTATTTAAGCATATTTCCGGAGCTGTATCATGGACTCGCTAGTCGTACAGACCGGCGGCAGAAGCGGACGCATTGCAGAACTTGCCCGCAGCAGGGAAGGGCGGCTAAGTGTTGGTCGCGGGTATGGCAATGACCTCGTTCTGACCGACCACCACGTGGCGCCTGAGCAGCTTATATTTTGCCACGAAGGCGAACAGTGGCTGATGCACGTTCTGGATCGCGCCAACCCGGTATTGCTGAACAACAAGCGTGTGCGCAACGACCAGGTCGCTGTCTCCTCCGGCGATAAAGTGACCGTAGGGCGCACCCGACTCTCTCTCTATTCTGACGCTCATCCCGTAGAAAAAACCCGTAAGCTGGTTCTATCCAACTGGCTTGCAATGGAGGGCACGAGTTTTGTTTTACCGGTTATTGTTCTTCTGGGGTTTTGCGCTCTGGATCTTGTGCTGAGTTATTTCGAGGGATCGACCAGGCTTGAGTGGGAGGAGTACGCCTACGGCGTGTTGTTATCTGGCGTAATCATTGTGGGCTGGGCGGGCATATGGGCTATAACGGGGAGTATCGTAAGGCAGCAGCAGCATTTCGGACTGCAGTTGATCGTAGCCTCTATCATTTCCCTGTCTGCGACTTTACTGTCGTTTGTTGCCGCCTATCTGGCTTATCCATTCCACAGCACGACAGTGACTGAAATATTCGAATGGGGTTTTCTTTTCGTTATTCTGGTTGCCCTGTTTCAACTCAACCTGCTTATAGCAACCAATATACGCAACACGCTTGCAGTCGCCTTTGCCTTGACCGCTTTAGTGAGCGGCATAGCATTTTCTTTCTTGCACTTCGGCGAGGAAGAGGACGCATTTTACCTGCCGCTGACATCCAGTACGCTGGTACCTCCCGCTTTTCAATTGTCCAGAGCAAGTACACTGGATGATTATTTCTCAAGAGTCGCGCGCGAGATTATCGACTCGAACGAGCAGAATTAGGAAGTCTTCACGACATGTTCATACTGCAAACAACGACTAGTCAGTATCGCTACTTTCGCATACGCTCTGTCGCTTTCGTAAAACGGACGTTTGCCCGAAAAATACATCGTTCGCCAACGGATGAAGTAACGCCCGTAAGCACTGCATGATGTACACTGTAGTTTAGATCCTGAACTGATTTGAAGGCTCCGCGATGGCCACTGCCTTTACCCACCTTGCCCTGCATGTAAGCGATATTGAGGCGTGTATCGCTTTCTATACTGACTATACCGGCATGCATATAACCCACGACCGGACCAGCGATGGCAAACGTATCGTATGGCTTGCAGAGCCCGGTAAG
>CAJQQW010000138.1 GCA_905480565.1 uncultured Halioglobus sp.
TACTGCCCCCAAAGCACCCGCTACGATACCGGGCTGGAGGCGGAGAAGCTGTTGGAGTTAGAGAGCGTGCTGTCTCAGGCTAAGGCTGCGGCGGCCTCCGGCGCGACCCGGTTCTGCATGGGCGCGGCGTGGCGCTCGCCCAAGGATAGAGATATACCCTACCTTGTATCCATGGTGAAAGGGGTTCGCGAACTCGGTTTGGAGAGCTGCATGACGCTGGGTATGCTGAGTGAAAGCCAGGCCTCGGAACTGGCGGAGGCAGGGCTGGACTATTACAACCACAACCTGGATACGTCACCGGAGTTTTACGGCGATATTATTACCACGAGAACCTATAAGGATCGTTTGGACACTCTGGATCATGTCCGCAAGGCAGGTATGAAGGTCTGCAGTGGCGGCATCGTAGGTATGGGTGAGGAGCAGAATGATCGGGCTGGCCTACTGCAACAGTTAGCCAATTTGCCGCAACACCCGGAGAGCGTGCCGATCAATATGCTGGTCCGGGTGGAGGGCACACCGCTGGAAAACGAGGCTGACCTGGATCCCTTCGAGTTCATTCGTACCATTGCCGTTGCTCGTATCCTGATGCCGGTATCCCAGGTTCGTCTGTCCGCCGGGCGTGAGGAAATGAACGAGCAAATGCATGCCCTGGCCTACTTCGCTGGCGCCAATTCGATTTTCTATGGGGAAAAACTCCTGACGACTCCCAACCCACGAGGCAATAGTGACATGGCATTGTTTGAACGCCTGGGAATTTCGCCCGAGCAACGCCACGTTGACCGGCCACCCCAAACGCCAAGCCCGCACTTTTACGACGCCGCCGCGAATTAGCGTAACAATGGAGGGTTTCGAGGCGCGTCTTGGCGCGGCACTTGAGGCGCGGCGCGCTGCGGGTCTGTACCGGCGACGCCTGACGCTGCAGTCATCCCAGGGCGTGGTTGTTCGTATCGCAGGGCGAGACTATCTTAACTTCTGCAGTAATGATTATCTGGGCTTGGCGGCTCACCCCCGAATTGTTGCGCGTTTCCAGCAGGCCGCTGCTCACTATGGCGTGGGCAGTGGGGCCTCTCACCTTGTCTGTGGGCACAGTACGCCGCATCATGAGCTGGAAGAGGCCCTCGCAGAATTTACCGGACGGCCGCGTGCCCTCCTCTACTCCAGTGGGTACATGGCCAATACCGGCGTCCTCACCAGCCTGCTGCGCAAAGGTGACCAGGTGTTTGAGGATCGACTGAACCACGCATCGTTACTCGACGGTGGACTTTTCAGTGGTGCCCGTTTTCGTCGTTTTCCTCACAACGATACGATCGCGTTGGAAAAAAAGCTGAGTGTTGCTGAGGGCGCCAAACTCGTGGTCGTCGACGGTGTCTTCAGTATGGACGGCGACAGTGCGCCACTGGTTGATCTGGCTGATGTCTGCCACCGACATGATGCATGGTTGATGGTAGACGACGCCCACGGTTTTGGTGTGCTCGGTGAGCGCGGCGCGGGTAGCACTGCCTCTGCGGCATTGGGGATTAATGGTGTGCCTGTTTTAATGGCCACTCTCGGTAAGGCGCTCGGCACCGCGGGAGCTTTTATTGCGGGCAGCGAGCTGCTGATAGAAACGCTTGTCCAACACTCACGAAATTATATATACACCACGGCGATACCCCCGGCGGTGGCGGCGGCGACTCTGGAGGCCCTGGCGCTGGTGCGCGAAGAGGCCTGGCGTCGGACACACGTGGCCGCACTGATCGAGCGGTTTCGCCTCGGTGCAGAGCAGCTGGGTCTGCCGATAATGGCCTCTGGTAGCGCGATACAGCCCCTGCTTATTGGCTCTTCGCAAAGCGCTCTTGAGATAAGTGAACGCTTACTAACACAGGGTTTTCTAGTGGCCGCCATCCGGCCACCCACGGTGCCTGCCAACACCTCTCGCCTGCGCATTACGTTGAGTGCGAGCCACAGCGAGACACAGGTCGACCAACTGCTGGAAGCGCTCGCGAACAGTGCGCCGGGTAGCTGAGTGACACTGCAATGTGAATATCTGCCGGCCACGGAGCAGGCGCAGCACAACCTGGTTCTTTTGCATGGCTGGGGTTCCGGGGTAGAAATCTGGCGCCCTCTCCTGACCCTGCTGCGTCCCGGGGCTAACCTCACCTTGATCCACTTGCCGGGCTGTGCCCCCGGAGTTGAGGGTGGTGATGCTCTGTCTCTGCCGACCTTGCTGACCGACATCGTGGCGTGTGTCCCGCGCCAGGCGGTGTTCATCGGCTGGTCCCTCGGTGGGCAGATCGCCCTCGCGGCAGCCCAGCGTTGCCCCGAGCGCGTGGCAGGGGTGATCACACTGTGCAGCAATCTGAAGTTTATCGCTGCCGACGACTGGCCCGGGATGGCCCCGGATTTATTTCACCAATTCAGACAGTCAGTTAGCTCTGACCCTGTGGCGGCTATGAAGCGCTTCGATACGTTGCAGGCTCGCGGTGCCCCGCGGCCGCGAGCACTGCTGCGGCAGTTGCATGAATTGGGTCGTGCGCCGGCCACCTCTGACTTATTAACGGGCTTGGATTGGCTGGCGAAACTGGATCTGCGCCAGACCGACGTCTCGTTGCCACGACTGCACCTCCTGGCTGGGCAAGACGCACTGGTGCCCGCATCAGTAGGCGCTTTCATGGCGCGTTCAGTGGGTTTGGAAATCGAGCGAGTCGATGGTGCGAGCCATCTCATGCCACTGGAAAGTCCCGCACTCGTGCACCGACTCATACGCCGTTTTCTTGCTCGTCTGTCGGTGTTGGAGAGGCCTGGAGTCTGCGCTGAGGGCGTGGCAAAAGGCGCAGTGGCCGCTTCCTTCAGCCGGGCAGCAAAAGGCTATGACTCCTGTGCACACCTGCAGCGAGAGGTTGGTGAGCAATTACTTACTTACCTTGATCAGCAACCACTGACACCGGCAACCGTACTGGACTTGGGCTGTGGCACAGGGTATTTCCGGGCGCCTCTGCAGCGACGTTTTCCCGCTGCCCGTTACCTGGGTCTCGACATTGCCGAGGGCATGGTGGCACTGGCTCGGGATCGTGGCGAGGGCACAGGTGAATGGCTGCAGGGCGATGCCGAGGCCCTGCCCCTCGCTGCGTCATCGGTTGATCTGGTATTCAGCAGCCTGGCGCTGCAGTGGTGTTATCGACCGGAGCACCTTTTTAGCGAGCTTGCACGGGTGTTGGCACCCGGCGGCAGGTGCGTGTTTACAACGTTGGCGCCGGGCACGCTGCACGAGTTGCGAGAGGCCTGGGCGGCGGTAGATGGGTATCAACACGTGAATGCATTTATCGACGTGGCTGAACTGGAAGTGGCCGCGAGCAACAGCCCCGGCGTGACAATGCGGCTGGAGCGACGCACTTACGAACTCACCTACACGCGTGTACGAGACTTGCTGCACGAACTGAAGGCACTGGGCGCGCACAATATGAATCCCCATCGTCCTGCGGGGCTGGCCAGCCGTCGTGCACTGCAGGGTATGCTGCGAGCCTATGAACATTGGCGCAAACCGGACGGTTCGTTGCCGGCAACCTACGATGTGGTATTTGCCGTTCTGGAGAAATCATGAGTAAGAGCTGGTTTGTGACGGGTACGGATACGGAAGTGGGCAAGACTGCGGTGAGCTGTGCCCTGTTGCACGCGGCGGCCAATGCCGGCCACCGCACCGCAGCGGTAAAACCGTTAGCGGCTGGCTGCGACGCTCGGGGACAGAACGAGGACGCCTTGCAGCTGATGCAGTCGATGACCGAGGTAATGGACTACGAGCAAGTCAATCCGGTGGCGCTTGGCCCGGCTATTGCGCCTCACATAGCCGCGCAACAGGCAAAGCGAAGGCTGCAGGCATCCCGGCTGGCGGGGTTGTGTCGGGGGGTAATGATGGGTGGAGCCGATTTCGTGCTGATCGAAGGGGCCGGTGGGTGGCGAGTGCCCATCGGACCTCGTGAAACCCTGGCAGACCTTGCGCGTGAATTGCAGGTGGGTGTCATTCTTGTGGTTGCTATGAGACTGGGCTGCATCAATCATGCGTTGCTGACCGCCGAGGCGATTCGGCGGGATGGATTGCGCCTGGCGGGGTGGGTTGCAAATCAGCCGTCACAGCGTATGGACTGCCATAGCGAAAACCTGGAGACATTGCGGGAGATGCTGGGAGCCCCTCTGCTGGGTGAAATTCCTCGCCTGACACCCTGGAGCGCAAAAGCGGCGGCGGAGCATCTCGATATTTGGCCATTATTGACCGATTAAAGGCGGCTTTTGCCGCCTGCAAAGGTGGTTGACTTCTCGATCGTAATCCGCAGAATGTGAACACCGAACACATTGACGATGTCTGCCGTGGCCCCAGCCTCCGGACGTCGCAGCGAGGAATTGAATATGACTGATTACAAAGCGCCCCTGCGCGATATCCAATTTGTTATCAACGAGGTGTTGGAGTCGGAAAAGCTGCACCAGACGCTATCCGGCTACGAAGAAGCCACCGCAGAACTGATGGATGCCATCGTGGAAGAGGGCGCCAAGTTTGCCGAGAATGTCCTGTCCCCATTGAATCAGTCTGGTGACGAGGAAGGGTGCCACTGGGATGATGGCGTGGTCACAACTCCCGCCGGCTTCCCTGATGCTTATCAGCAATACGTGCAGAACGGCTGGCCTGCGCTTAGCGCCAGCGTGGAATCGGGTGGACAGGGTATGCCGAACCTGCTGAGCATCGTGCTGAGCGAGTTGACAGGCACTGCAAACTGGTCCTGGGCAATGTATCCGGGGCTGAGCCTCGGTGCGATTGAAACCGTCCAAACCCACGGTGATGCCGAGCAGAAAGGAAAATACCTGACGAATCTGGTATCGGGTCAGTGGACAGGCACCATGTGCCTGACCGAGTCACACTGCGGCAGCGATCTGGGACTACTGCGCACCAAGGCGGAACCTCAGGCCGACGGCACCTATGCGATTTCCGGCACCAAGATTTTTATCAGTGCCGGGGAACACGACATGGCCGAAAATATTGTCCACATCGTCCTCGCGCGACTGCCAGATGCGCCGGCGGGCACCAAGGGCATATCCCTGTTTATTGTGCCCAAGTTCAAGGTGTATGATGATGGTAGTCTCGGTGAGCGCAATGCCGTGAACTGCGCGTCGATAGAAAAGAAAATGGGAATCAAGGCCTCTGCAACCTGCGTGCTGAATTTTGACGGTGCGACGGGTTACCTCATCGGAGAGCCTAACAGGGGCCTGAATTGCATGTTCACTTTCATGAACACGGCCCGAATCGGTACTGCAGTGCAGGGCCTCGCGCATGGTCAGCTGTCCTTCCAGGGCGCATTGAGCTATGCCCGAGAGCGTCTGGCGATGCGCAGCCTCACAGGACCGAAGAACGCGGACGGCCCGGCCGACCCCATTATCGTGCACCCGGATGTGCGTCGTATGCTGCTCACGCAGAAAGCGTTTGTGGAGGGAAGTCGGGCACTAATTTATTTCCTTGCCCAGCAGGGTGATATCGTGGACCGGGGAGATGAGGAGGCGGCGAAAAAAGCAGACGACCTCATGGGTATGTTAACTCCCATTGGAAAAGCTTTCGTCACGGAAACCGGATTTGAAGTGGCTAACCACGGCGTCCAGATTTACGGTGGACACGGGTTTATTCGCGAGTGGGGTATGGAGCAGATAGTTCGCGATGCGCGCATCGCCATGCTTTACGAGGGCACTACCGGCATACAGGCACTGGATCTGCTGGGGCGCAAGGTGCTTGGCAGCGGCGGGCAACTGTTGCTGGAATTTACGGGCTTGATTGATGAATTGTGCGGGGGAGATGTTCCGTCTGAGTGCGCATCATTGACCGAGACTCTCCAACAATACAAAGATGAGTGGCTCGATTTATCGGCCAAGATAGGCGAGGCCGCAATGCAGAATCCTGACGAAGCCGGCGGTGCGGCAGTGGATTATCTGATGTACAGCGGCTATGTCACATTGGCGTACTTCTGGGCGCGTATGGCGATTGTTGCGCAGCGTAAAATCAGTGCGGCCACTGGCGACGATACGCAGTTTTATGAAGCCAAACTGATGACCGCGCGTTTCTATTATGATCGCTTACTGCCGCGAACGGCTGGCCATCGGGAAACCATGCTGTCCGGTGCGAGTAATCTCATGGACATGCCGGAAGTGATGTTCGATCTTTAGCTTAAACCCGACAAAGGATTGACGGGTGACTTTTTCCCAGTGCAGGGGGACAATAGGAGAAGGTGTTGTCCCCCAATACACGCAGTGCAGTTTAATGAACGAAGAATCCTCAGGAAAAACCGACCGCAGCTTTAATAACAGCCTTCATCCCGAGGACCAGGAGAAGGTCGATGCGTTTATACGCCGAGGGGTTAACTCTGTTGAGCGCAAGCCGTTCAGGCCTGGCAGGATGATCGTCCTGTTGCTCCTCGTCGTAACCAGTCTAAGTGTTCTGAGCCAGTTTCTCGCCCGGTTTGCAGGGGTAGAATAACCAGGGCAGCGTGGCCCCGAGTGCCACATTTTGCTATAGTTTTGTGCTCGGCATGCTCGGTGTGTGGCGCAGCCTGGTAGCGCACTTCCTTCGGGAGGAAGGGGTCGGAGGTTCAAATCCTCTCACACCGACCAACATCCAGTCCTATCTTTCCTATGTAGACAAAAAGCCCTGAAATAACGGGTTTCTTTGTTTACGCTTCGTCTCGATCACCACACCCCGACGTAGTGTTACCGCCGCCCTTACGTCACAGTACTCGCTTTAGGGCTTATTCAGAGCGCGCAGCATCCACGCTGTTTTCTCATGAACCCTCATCCGGTCAGAGACCAGAGCAGAGGTCGATTCGTCGTCCGCCTGCTGGGCTTTCACCAACACATCCCGGCAGGTTTTGACGACTTGCTCATGCGCTTTAGTCAATATGCTGACCATACTCTTGCCATCGGGCACGCCGTCAACTTCCTTCACTGCGCTT
>CAJQQW010000139.1 GCA_905480565.1 uncultured Halioglobus sp.
CCACAGCTGAGGCACAGCCACTGCTTGTCGACAACATGATGCCTACGATCCGCGAGGCCCTGCAAACACCATGAATGAATTGTGGGAGCAGCTCCAAACGGGCGACCGAGAAACCCTCTGGCACCCGTACTCTCCCTCCTCCTCAGCGACAGAGATTTTTCCTGTTGTACGAGCAGACGGGGTCAGGCTGCACCTTGCCGATGAACGGCAACTGATCGACGGCATGTCTTCCTGGTGGTGCGCCATCCATGGGTACAACCACCCTGTACTCAACGATGCCGTCACGACCCAGCTAGACGAAATGTCCCACGTAATGTTCGGTGGATTGACCCACCCCCCAGCGGTAGAGCTGGCACGTCTTCTCGTAGACATCACCCCGGCTGAGCTTACCCGGGTTTTCTTTAGTGATTCGGGCTCTGTTTCGGTGGAAGTGGCGATCAAGATGGCGGTCCAGTTCTGGCATGGCGTCGGCAAACCACGTAAACGAAAATTGGTGGCGCTGCGCAACGCTTATCACGGCGATACCTATGGAGCTATGTCCCTGTGCGACCCGGTGACGGGCATGCACCATCTTTTCGGGGACACGCTGACGCAACAGTTATTTGCTCCGCAACCAGCATGCAGGTTTCGAGAAACCTGTGATGTGCAGGAACTTGAGGATATAGCTGACTTGCTGAAAGAACAGGCAGATGACATTGCAGCGGTGATTGTTGAGCCTGTGGTTCAAGGCGCCGGCGGTATGTATTTCTATGCACCGGAGTACCTTGTGCATCTACAGTCACTGTGCGCGCAACACGATGTGTTGCTTATATTCGACGAAATCGCTACCGGATTTGGACGCACCGGAAAGCTTTTTGCAATGGAGCATGCCGGGGTCACACCGGATATACTCTGCCTCGGCAAAGCGCTCACCGGCGGTTACATGACGCTTGCCGCCACGCTTTGCAACGACAAAATCTGCAGGGGAATAGATCGCAGTGAAGTAGGCGCGTTCATGCACGGCCCAACATTCATGGCAAACCCACTCGCCTGCGCCGCCGCCATCGCCAGCATTAAATTGCTACTGTCTTCCCCTTGGCAACGCCGATTAAAGGAGATCGAACAAAACCTTACCCATGGCCTGGAACCCGCCCGCGAACTGGGCAATGTTGCAGACGTAAGGGTATTGGGCGGCATCGGCGTCATTGAACTTACCAGCCCCGTCGAGATGGCCTAGGTCCAACCACTGTTCGTCGAGCGGGGCGTTTGGGTCAGGCCCTTTGGCAAGCTTGTGTACACAATGCCCGCTTATATAATGGAGGGCGATGATGTCGCCACCCTGACTAGTGCGATGGTCAACGTCGTGGCCCAAATTCAATAGTGACCGCGCTTACCTGCAAACGCTACCGGAGCCTAACCGTTGCCCGCAAGTACATCACAACCCGGGCAGTCCCCGCCAGCGCAGTGACCGCCTCTGTGTAATCGGCATCGACCAACATTCAATTGTTCGATATTTGCCCTCCGCGATTGTACAAATTAGACTGCGTCTAATATAGTGTGAGGCCTTCTAGTGGCCACGGTACGGTTACCGATTCTGATGTCAAAACGGCAACAAACGCCACTGCAGAAAAAGTTCTACGACGTTATATTCGGTACCGAAACAAGGGCCGGACAATCGTTCGACATCCTGCTGATTTTCGTAATTTTGGCTAGCGTCGTCATTATCATGCTGGATTCCGTAGATTCGCTGTCCCTGCAATACGGCGGATTGTTTTTGCAACTCGAATGGCTGTTTACACTTCTCTTCAGCATCGAGTACGCAATCCGAATCTGGTGCGCACCCAATCGCAGGGCATACATCAAAAGCACCTACGGCGTCATCGATCTGCTCGCCGTTCTTCCCACCTACATTGCTCTGCTTGTACCACAGACCTCGCCCCTGCTCATCATTCGACTACTGCGTATCCTGCGCATATTCAGAGTGTTGCGGCTGCTTTCCCTGTTGCGGGAGGCCAATCATCTGGCGGCTGCCCTGCAGCGCTCCGCAAGAAAGATCTTTGTCTTTTTTGCCATGATGATGATACTGACCACCCTCTTTGGTTGTCTGGTCTACGTCGCGGAGGGCGGCAATAAGGGATTTGAAAACATCCCCCAAAGTATCTATTGGGCCATTGTGACGATCACAACCGTCGGCTACGGCGACGTTGTTCCTCAGACCGCGATCGGGCGCGCCATCGCATCCGCCGGCATGCTGATCGGATACGCTGTTATCGCAGTACCCACGGGGATAGTAACGGCCGAACTCACCGTCTCCCAGCAAGCGCGCGAAGCGCGAGAAACTCGCCAGTCACGTAATTGCAGCAATTGCGCCCATGTGGAAACAGACGGCGACGCACACTATTGCCGCACCTGTGGTGCCACGCTGCCGAAACCGGGGCACGCGCCGGAATAACCTTCCCAACGCATACTTCCCACCAATCAAACCGCAAATCCATGGGTATTCGTGCGGTTTCACTCGACCAATCGGAAACATCGCATAACGCGCGGTGC
>CAJQQW010000140.1 GCA_905480565.1 uncultured Halioglobus sp.
GAGGCCAGCGGTGAGCGCCGGGCGAACAAACCCCGTGTCGGGCTGCGGTGGATTATCGAACCCCGCTATGTTGTCCTGCGACAAGCTTTCAAAGGCACAGAGTTCATCGCGCGTCACGCCCGATTTGAAGTAGCACTCAGAAGCGCCCTTGTGCTGCATAATTTCTACCAGAGGTTCATAGCGCGCTCTCAAGCTCGCATACTCCACACCCATAGGCGCGCCATCGTCTTCCAACTCGTTGAACATATAGCCTGCACTCATGTTGGAATTATGCGGAATAACCAGCGCCTCACACGCGTCGTCTAGTCCATTGCAGGCGCTTTCAAGGCCATCCCACAACTGTCGAGCGGACGGCGCGTCGATGTAGCTCACAGGCAGCTCCGGCACGGTAGCATTGCGAAACACCACGTTACGATGCAGATTGCCGCCGCTGCTGGGCTGCAGACCCGTCCATTCATAGCCAACAAACGTGGTAAATGAACAATCCGCACTGCGATCGTAATACCGCTCCGCGGCGCGCAAAGTGTCTTTCCAGGGCACGAGTGACGCTTTTTTACAGAGCTCATCATCCGCTCCGCACAAACCCAGGTGCGCTGCCCCGAGACTTGCCGTGGCGTTAAACAGGTAATATGCCCCGCGCGGCCAATGGCGATAGAGCAGGCATTCCCAGCTATCATGGCCTTCAACACCAGGGGTATTACACATATGCACCTCGCCGATCAGTTCCGCGTGATCGGAAATCATCGCAAAATCCAAAGGACGGGCCAGCTGCAATGATCGCAGCGGTTCGCCCTCTTTGCTCCAGGGCTGTATGCCAACGCTCTCGCCCTGCGCAAAACCATAGGCCTGCGACGGTGTCGTGCGCGTACCTTGTGTGCTGGCATCAAGGGAATAGCGTGTATGAACGTGCAGGTCACCGAAAAATGGCCGCTTGAGGGGCGCGAACTCGGCACAGGGCTCTCGCGATTCGGAATACTGGCGCTCGATGACTGCGTCGGTGGCTGACAAACTCACAGAAGAGAGCAACAAACCGCACACCGCGACAAGACGTATCTTCCAACCCGGAGTTTCAGGGGTAACGGGCATAATCACTTTCCTCCCAGCCATAGCGCACGGCGCGGGCCTCCAGAGCGGCTTGCGCCGGGGCATCAAAGGGCGCAAGGTACACCTGCCAACGCCCATCGTCCAACCGATACTCAAGAGAGTGACCGGGACCCGCAGGGAGCAATGTGACAAGCCCGTCGGATAACTGAATCAAGGGCGATGGGGTGCGACGACGCTCACCTCCGGGCTGGAACCGGGCCACCATGACCTCTTCGGGCTCATCACTGGAGTCCCCCGTGCGCGATAGCCAGTCATCCATCTCATTCCGCATACGTCGCAATACCGCCCGATAGGCCGGGTCGGTGCTCAGGTCGTGAGTCTCATGGGGGTCCTGCAGAACATCAAACAGGCGCTCCTCACCCGGTGGCTCATACCACTGCCGTTGCACCGCATTCAAATTACCCTCGCGGTACATAGTGCGCATCTCCCGAACCATGTCCACATTCTCACGAAATCCCAATGCATGTCCGCCGGGCTGGTTCGGGTACCAGCTGCGTATATACTTGTACCGATCATCCCGCACCGCCCGTTGCCGGTCCGCCACCTCGTCGATACGATCGCGAGAGGCGAATATATATTGTCGCGGTAAGCCCGCGCCGGGCAGAAAACTGCGCCCCTGCATATACGCTGGTACCGGCGCGCCGGCCAGAGTCAGGATAGTGGGAGCGAGGTCGATGAAACTGATCATGCGAGAATCGATTTGACCGGGCAACACACCCGCTGGTCGATAGGCACTCGGCCAACGAATAATCATGGGGACGTGAATTCACGAATCAAACAACTCTCGCTTGGCACGGGGCAATCCGTCACCGTGATCGGTGGTCCAGATAACAATCGTAGAATCCGCGAGTCCGTCAGACTCCAGGCGGGCGAGAATATCCCCCACCTGATGATCCATGGCGGCGATATTGTTGTAATGCCGGGCAAGGTCGTCGCGCACTGTGTTCGTGTCGGGATAATACGGCGGTAATTGCACATCTGCAGCCTGCACCATTTCGGGTACAGGGTCTTCAAGCTGCCACCAGCGCGCCAGTTGCATAGCGAAGTGAATCGGGCTCTGGGGCCTATCGCCCAGGGGACGAAATACGCCGCTCTCGTGCGTCACCGTAAAATTAATTAAGCCGAAAAACGGTTGTCCTTTCGCTCGCCTGGACCAATCGCCGGCCTGTGCCCCCTCCCTGTTCCAGATGGTAGTCGGACCGCTGCCGGACAACGCACCGCTGAACTGGTAATCCAGTTTGGCATCGGTATAGGTGTAATACCCTTCGCGACGCAACAACTCGGGGTAAGCTTTGACCTCCGCCGGCGGCACCGAAAAATAACCGCCCGCCGGACGGCTACTGCTGCGCATATGCTGCGTGCCAGTGGCTATCTGGTGCATGCCCAAAATATGCGCAGCCCGACTCGGCGCACAGACACCGGCCGTGGTAAAGGTGCGGGTATAACGCACTCCCTGCGACGCCAGAGTATCCAGATTGGGCGTATGGGCGACCGGGTCGCCGAATGCACCAACCCGAACACTCATATCTTCTGCCATTAGCAGCAGGATATTGGGATTATCTCGAGCCTGCACCGGCGCGATCGACGCCAGCAACAGCACGATCAGCGCAAGGCACCGGTAAAACCTGAAATATCTGCCGTCCATACCTGTGCAATGTAGAGATTTTCGATATCCCCTGCAATCGGAAACACACCCACCGGTAACCCGCACATGCCAGTCAACCCCATCAATTCTTCAAAACTATCGATAACCGCTTCCTGATATAGTGACCGCTGGACTCGACGATAGGCGATCCGATGGCCAAGGAATACTGGTATTTTGTTGCGGGAGCACTGGTCGTATTACTGCCAGCCCTGCTATTCGTAGCGGTGAAAAAACTCCACCTGCTCGATGCAAAACCCGACCAGATCATCACCTATGCTGGCGGCAGCGGGCAGGCCATGGACCTGCACGTATTCAAGGCCAGGAACACCGGGCGCAACGTCGCACCCGCCCTGCTGCTTTTTCACGGCGGTGCCTGGATGCTGGGTGCCCCCCGAGACCTGCACCGTCACTGCGACTTTTTCGCTGATCGGGGCATTCATTGTTTTTCTGCGGCGTATCGACTGGGGCCTGACAGCGGCCCCGATGTGGAGGGCGCTATAGACGATGCACGAGCAGCCTTTGACTACCTGTTGGATAACGCGACGGCCCTGAAAATCAACCCAGCGCACATCGCTGTCGGTGGCGGCTCCTCAGGTGGGCACCTGGCCGCCGCGCTGGGCGCTGGACTGCCGCTGAATCGCAAAGGCACCCTGACTGACAGGCCGGCTGCGCTGGTGTTGTACAACCCTATGGTCGATCTCTCGCCCTGTACACCCGATCATCATCTGGTGGCGGGCTTCTGGGAGCGCGTGTCACCACTGCATCATGTCGACGCCTCGCTACCCCCCACCCTGTTGATGGTGGGCTCCGAGGATCCAGAGGTACCCATTGCCACCGCGGAGACATTTTGTGCAACCGCTGAAACAGCGGGCGGATTCTGCGAGTTGGTCATTTATGAAGGCCAAACTCATGGCTTTTTTAACAAGCCGAAGTATCTGCATCTGACCGGGGAACGCGTTATTGAATTTCTCAGCAGTCGGGATCTGCTTTAACTCAACGGAGCGCAAGTTTCCGCCACTCAGTTTTGCACACCATGGTCGATCCACCGGCCGATGACCTGACATTCCTCAGGGGAGGCGTGGGCCTCATGCGCAGCGCCAAAATCAATATCGTCCGGATACTGGCCATCGCTACGCCCATCTTGCCGCGATCCAACGCACTTCCAATACAGTAGCGAATCACGCGCAAACTTCGCTGTCCACTTGCTGGTATAGGGCCGCGACAGGTACATTTTGTCGGTCATCGCCTGCAGAACCGCGCCACGGCCTTTTTCAGTATTGACCTTGATTGATGAAATTCGCGGATAGCCGTCCCCGGGCGCGGTCATGCGAATCGCATTGATCTGCCCTTTCGGACCCACCCGGGCTATTTTACCGGCAGCGCCGCCGGGCCCAAATTTCAGTGTCTCACCCACGGCATATCCTTTACCCCGATGCCTGATTTTTACATTGACCACACGACCGTGCTCACCATGGCCTGATTTTGGTTTATTTCTGGGCCAATCGAACTGCTGATAGTCCT
>CAJQQW010000141.1 GCA_905480565.1 uncultured Halioglobus sp.
CGAGCAGGGGCCAATAAAATTTAGGCCAGCCTTCTCCATTGCGGCAACCATAGTTTCGTCTTCTGCCATGAAACCATAGCCAGCGAATATCGCGTTATAGTCATTATCTCTTGCGATATTAATGATCTGCTCGATGCGTTCGGTTCGCTCTTCCTTGTTTGCTCCGCTATAATCCGGCACGCGATGTACACGGTCTGGATTGGTCAGCGATCGCAGCTCTGGCGCCAGTGCATTGCGGTAAACAATTGAGTCCTTTTCCGAAAGCAATATACCAAAGTGCTCAATGCCCATCTCAGCAAAGGCATCCATGGCCTCTTTACGGATAGGCCCCCTGCAAATGATCAATGGTCGAATTCCGCCACAATCAAATTGCCGGACCCAAGACGAAGTCGATCGGCCCAAGCGGCGATCGCTATGCACGAGCGGATTGTTTAAATAAAATTCGTTAGACAAGACATTTTCCTCTGTTGCGGTGCCGCAATAATCGACTAGTGGAATTCGCGCTGCACTGCCTGCAGCGGTTCCGCTTTATAACGGCGTAGATAAAACGCCATGTTCTCCGCCAACACTCGCCGCAAATCTGAGGGCATAACTATTTGGGAAATAGATCCCAGACTGAGCGCCTCGTTAGGGTTCATCAGTTCCTGTTCATAGCGCTGCACTAATAACGCTTCTTCTGACTTCACCCAGTCATCAATGAGTTGCTGCGCTGCCTCGGTCGCTTGATTTTGTGATAGGCCTGCGGAGAGCTGGGCCTGAGTCTCCACCTCGACTCTCTCTTTCACGGAACCGCGAATCTTGCGCAACTCATCCTTGTATACGTACTCCACTCCCGCCGGACCCATGACCGCCACACGGGTTGTGGGCAGCGCCACCACGAGGTCAGCGCCCGTGGGGACACTGTTAAAAGATGCGTATGCGCCGCCAAACGCGTTGCGCACGAGAACCAGGAATCGAGGAGTTCGCAAGTCAACGATGGCGTCCAACATGGCCCTGCCTGCCTGCACGATTCCGCCAGCCTCTTGGTCTTTGCCCGGGAGGAAACCGGTGGTGTCTTCCAAAAAAATCATAGGAATGTTGTAAAGATTGCAAAAGCGTATGAAGCGGGCATTTTTGTATGAGGCATCGATATCGATCTGACCAGAGGCCACAGCGGAGTTGTTCGCTACGAACCCGATCACATTGCCGCCCATTCGCCCAAGAGCACAAACGGTGTTGCGGGCGCGATCAGGCTGCACCTCAAGAAAATCACCATGGTCGCACAACTGCTGTATGAGGATCGTAATGTCGATGGGCGTATTAAAACCCGTCGGCGAGTTAAACGCTTTCTTGAGCAATATATCGATGTCCCAGGTCTTGCGATCAAAAGGGTCAGAACTGGCTTGAGGAGGCGACATCTCGCCATTGTAGCTAGGCAGGTAATTCAACAATTCGCGCACCTTGCGCAGGGCGGCGACTTCGTCCTTTACGACAAAGTCAGTGACACCACTCTGGCTGTGGACGCCAGGCCCGCCCAACTCTTCAGGCGTGACATCCTCTCCCAGCACTGACTTGACCACGCCTGGGCCTGTAAGACCAAAAAACGTATCTTTAGGCTGGATCAGGAAACTACCCTGCCTCGGCAGGTAAGAACCGCCCCCCGCATTAAATCCAAACATACACATGATGCTTGGCACGATGCCGCTGATCTTGCGCAGCGCGGCAAACGCCTCGGCGTAGCCGTCAAGCCCACCGATACCGGCTGGAATATAGGCGCCCGCACTGTCATTAAGGCCCACAACGGGAATACGCTGCTTGGCGGCGAGCTCAAACAAGCGTGCCAATTTAGCGCCATTAGTGGCGTCCATGGAGCCAGCGCGAACCGTGAAATCGTGACCGTAAAGGGCGACGTCCCGACCGTTGACCTTGATGATTGCTGTTACCAACGAGGCACCATCCAGATTCGGACCCCAGTTTTGGTAAAGCACTGTCGGCGGCTCATCGCTCAGATAGCGAATGCGCTCCCACACGGTCATGCGGCCTTTCTGGTGCTGACGCTGGACGTTCTTGGTGCCTGCGGTGACGTGGGGGCGCTGTTGCAGCTCCCAGCCCGCCTTCATGGACTCCTCATAGGGCCCCGGTTCCGATGCAATTTGCCCCGGCACCCGGAACTCTTTCTCATTTTCTCGAGCGAAGGGATTGTGCAGTGTCGCTGCGAGGTCGGTGCTGCTTTTTTTTGTCATAATTCCTATGATCCAAACATTACCCAAGGTGCTTATTGGAGGGCCTGCGCCATTACCCGGGAAAGCGCCCCGGTTGCAAGTCATGGCGAGCAGGCTTAGGATGCGAATCTACAAGAAATTCGGGGTGTTACAGTAATTTGCCGGGCCTTTAAAGTCAATTGAGACAGCCTTGCATTTTCTGTTCTTTTCAACGCAGATGCTTGTTATTTCACCGCAGATCAGCGATTTATACCGCCGCACCCGGGCTTGCGCCTACAAGGACTACCAGACAGCGCGATGAGCAAATCCGCCCACCTTGAAGAAATTCCCTACTACGCCGACAGTTGCGAGTTGTTTGAGCGTATTCGCGACCTGCCAAGGGCGGTCTTTCTCGACAGCAGTTTCCCTCATGCGGCCTCCGGCCGCTACGATCTATTGGCGGCGAACCCCTCTGCCACAAACCTGCCACAGCTTGACGCAGGTGCAGGCGAAGCGGCCTGTCGCGCGTGGTTTAACGAGCTGGCCCGTTTTCATCAGACACACTATCGCGGCATACAACCGGTCTCACCGGACATTCCCTTCTGCGGAGGCATACTGGGATATCTCGGTTACGGGCTTGGCGAAACGCTGCACGATATCAACTCCAGCCACGCGCCCTCCGAAAACGCCAGCGCCCAACTGTGTACTTATGACTGGGGCATTGTTCAGGATCACCTGCTGCAACGCTCTGTACTTGTTTGCTTGCCGCAGGTTAGCGCTGCAGAACGAGCCGACCTGTTGTCGAGGTTACGGAGTGCTGCCACACGACAGGAAAGCGATCTTGTCATTACAGCGCCCTTCGCATCCAACGTTACGGCGGATCAGTACCGCGAGGCCTTTGAGCATGTGCAGGCCTACATCCACGCCGGAGACTGCTACCAAGTAAACCTGAGTCAATGTTATAGCAGCAGCTATCGGGGTGATCCGTGGGCAGCTTACCGCACTCTCCGCCGGGTCGCGGCTGCTCCTTTTTCGGCCTACCTGACGCTGCCCGACAACCAGGTCCTGACCTGTTTATCACCGGAGCGCTTTCTTTCTCTGCACGGTCAGAGGGTAGAGACATCTCCCATAAAAGGCACTCGCCCACGGTATGCGGATCGAGAATTAGACGAGCTCGCTCGTCGGGAATTAGGCACCAGCGCCAAAGACAGGGCCGAAAATCTGATGATCGTCGATCTGCTACGCAACGATCTAGGGCGCAGCTGCGTAACCGGGAGCATCCATGTCGACCGATTGTTTGAGTTGCAGAGTTACCCAACCGTGCATCACCTGGTCAGCACCATTGGTGGCGACTTACAGCCTGACCGAGGCCCCTGGGAACTGCTGCGAGACAGCTTCCCCGGCGGATCTATTACTGGCGCACCGAAACGACGCGCGATGGAGATCATCGCGGAGCTTGAGCCTCATTCCCGCGAGGCCTATTGTGGCTCCGTGCTCTACATCAGTGCAGACGGGCGCATGGACAGCAATATCGCCATTCGCAGCCTGTTATGGTCAGGCCGGGCCGTCCACTGCTGGGGCGGTGGAGGCATCGTGGCGGATTCAGCATGGCAGCAGGAATACCAAGAGTCCTGGGACAAGGTCGGCAAATTACTCGGCGCGCTCGAACAAAACCACAGACGTCGGGAGCGCGTTTCAGGGATCAAGCCGACGGTCACTGGCCTCCAGGAAAGCCCCCTTGAGCGCCTCCAGTGAATCCACTGACTGAAACTGGGGAAACTCTTCGATCACATTTTGCGGAGCGTGTATCAGAAAGCCAACGTCCGCCTCGCTGAGCATGGTTGTATCGTTATAGGAGTCGCCCGCCGCCAGCACACGGTAATTCAAACTATGCAGCGCCTTCACCGAGGCGCGTTTAGGATCCTCCTGACGCAGTTTGTAATCTACAACCCTCCCCTCCTCATCGGTAACAAGGCGATGGCAGAAAAGCGTTGGCCAGTGCAACTGACGCATCAGCGGCTGCGAAAATTCATAAAATGTATCTGACAAAATGATCACCTGAAAACGCTCACGCAACCAATCGATAAAATCAATAGCCCCAGGTAGCGGCTGCAATGTCCCAATCACGTCCTGTATATCGTCGATCTTCAAGCCGTGCCGATCGAGCAGAGCCAGCCGCTGTTTCATAAGCACATTGTAGTCAGGAATATCGCGGGTGGTAGCTTTTAGTTCCTCGATACCAGTGCGCTCTGCGAACGCTATCCAGACCTCGGGTACAAGCACTCCTTCAAGGTCCAGGCAAGCCAATTCCACGATGTATTCTCCCAGTGCACAAGTAAGATAAGACAGCGCGCCAATTCAACCATTGTGGCCCGCCATACACAAGCCCTTGACGACCGAGACCAACCGTCATCAGCGCAACGTCAGGACTAATAAACCGGCAACTCGAGATGTGAAAACAGGTCGGCGAGCTCCGCTTTGGATTTGCAACCGAAAGCGTCGGTGATCAGCTCACGCGACAGATGAGGCGCAAACTGCGCAATGAAATCATACATATAGCCACGTAAAAACGTATCTCTCCGACAACCAATCTGGGTGATACTGCTGGCGAATAAATGGCTTGCATCAATCGCTACGAGGTCACTGTCGATAGTCTCGTCGTGAGCCATGCCTGCGATGATCCCAATGCCCAAACCGAGGCGCACGTAGGTTTTAATTACATCGGCATCGGTCGCGGTAAAAACAACCTTAGGCACGAGCCCTTCAGCCATGAAGGCGTCATCGAGCTTGGAGCGGCCGGTAAATCCAAAGACATAGGTAACGATTGGATGGGCTGCGACGTCCTGTAAAGTGATCTGTGACACCTGCGCCAGACGATGATTTTTTGGTACTAGTATGCAACGGTTCCAACGGTAGCAAGGCATCATAATAAGATTGGAAAACAACTCCAAAGCCTCTGTCGCAATCGCAAAGTCAACGGTGCCATCCGATGCCATCTCAGAAATCTGCATCGGCGTACCCTGATGCATATGCAAGGCAACATCCGGGTATTCGTCGATAAACCCCTTGATCGTGGCGGGCAATGCATAGCGCGCCTGAGTATGAGTCGTGGCGATGGACAGACTGCCTTTTTTCTCATCGGCGAACTCCTCTGCGACCTGCCGGATACTTTTCACCTTGAAAAGCACCTCTTCAGCGGCCCCAAGAATGGCTTCGCCCGCGGGAGTGACATGGGTAAGGTGCTTCCCGCTCCGCGCAAAAATCTCCACGCCAAGCTCATCCTCAAGCAGTCTGATTTGCTTACTGATACCGGGCTGGGAGGTGTACAGGCTCTGTGCAGTTGCTGAGACGTTTAAATCGTGATGTGCCACTTCCCATATATAACGCAACTGCTGAAGTTTCATATCGATCTCCGCGATAAAGCGCCGTTTCGTGTGACGCAGACTGCCCTTTCTTATAAAGGATAGACATAGATTGACACATTTGCCAAATCAAAAGTAATAAAGGAGCAGGGTGATTCAGCGGTTTGCAACGCCGTGGGGTACGTGTCCGGTTGCCACATGGGGACTCGCCAGGTCGCAGTGAGTCTGCTGGTCGTCGAAGAATACGTCTGCCTGATACGCCCTTAGAAACTCGGTCTTGTTGAGCCCACCCAAAAAGATGGACTCGTCGATACGAATATTCCAGGCACGCAGAGTACGAATCACCCGTTCATGCGCGGGTGCTGAGCGGGCCGTAACCAGAGCGGTTCGAATCGGAGCCTCCGTCGGAGGAAAAGCCTGCTGCAGCCGATGCAAAGCCGCAAGAAAAGGCTTGAAAGGACCCCCTCTCAATGGCTCTCTGGCAGCCGCCTGCTCGCTCGCGGTGAAGGCCTCGAGGCCATCACGCTTGTAGATCTGCTCTGCCTCGTCGGAGAAAACGACTGCATCACCGTCGAAGGCGAAACGCAATAAATCACTCTCTGAGGCACCTGCACCTCGAGATACAAGCCTCGCTGCCGCCACGCCATTTTCCAGTGCACGGCGCACATCCTGCGCCTCATTCGACAGGAATAATTTGCACCCAAAGGCATTAATATAACGCCAGGGACTTTCTCCGCCACAAAACGCGGCACGTGTAATATCCAGCTCATAATGTTGAATGGAGTTGAAAATGCGCAGTCCTGTATCCGCGCTATTCCGTGACAGCAATACCACCTCTACCTGGCAGGAAGGATCGAGCGCGTCGTTGAGGCGGAGCAGCTTTTGCACTAACGGAAACCCTTCTCCGGGCGTCA
Organism: uncultured Halioglobus sp.; assembly: GCA_905480565.1. GTDB lineage: Bacteria > Pseudomonadota > Gammaproteobacteria > Pseudomonadales > Halieaceae > Marimicrobium. Next base: position 6,457 of record CAJQQW010000141.1, read on the forward strand.
GCGGCTCCTCTTCCCGCGCCACCTGATACTCGGAATAGGCTTGTAGACCATCCTCCTCAAAAACATGGTGACTGTCGTCAAGATTAAACAGGGCGCGAGAGGAAACCGCTACCACCAGTTTATCATTTATTTCACTCGGCATAGGCTCAGGATACCGACTTGTTCAGCCAACCGCCAGCAAACCTCCCGGGCAGGTTAACTGACCTTCAGCATCCCTCGCTCCTCCAGTTGTAGCAGCAATAGCTGTTGCAGTATGAATTCGCGGGTTGTATCGGGGTGATCGAGTTTAACCCGCTCGAGGAAGGGTTTTGCCGCCTCCGCATCCGCCCGATGCAAAAGCGCCCGAAATGTATTGGCGATAAAATGGGCCGGGTCTTGGCTGAGCGACTTGATCGCTTTTAAACTGGCCGCCAAAGCGAGCTCCTGCTCACTAAGGTCTGTGCCAAACGGGTAATCAGGCAGCATCCCGGCCTTGCGGTACGGCGCCATAACAGCGGCCAGATGCTCTGGCGTATTCCTCTTGGCCGATTCTGGCAACGCA
>CAJQQW010000142.1 GCA_905480565.1 uncultured Halioglobus sp.
AATAGAAAAAATGATATTGAATAGAACGAAGAACCAATATTCTTTTCGCTGTGCTCTTCCTCCAAATACCGCATATTTTTTTAACGCGTCTAGATACCATTTCATAAAAGCCTCCGGAATGATTGCAAAACGATATAGTCAGGGAGTGAGCACGTACTTTTCATCTAGCTGTCACAGTAAGTTGCCGAAACCGCTCAGCACCTGGGGTGTTCCAGCTGCCATACACCCCATCTATCACGTATCGCTACTCAGCTTACTATTTCTACTCCACGCCAAAACGCCACCATGCCCTCGATATTTTTTGCTTTTTCCTTCGCATCAGCATAATACCATGCAGCGCCTTCGTTCGTTTCACCTTCAACGATAACGTCATAGTAGCTAGCGGTTCCCTTCCAGGGGCAAGAGGATGATTTCTGGCATGGCTTAAAATAGTCATCATTGATAGATTCAGAAGGAAAATAATGGTTTCCTTCTACAATTACAGTCTCACTACTCTCCGCCAGAACATGATTTTTCCAAATAGCTCTCATGTCACTAAACCTCCTTATATTGAAATTATGAAGCGCACTTGCTGGCTTAACGTTTTAACTTTTTGGACTTTTCCTGAGTCCCAATATACCTAAAAACGAAGCAAAGATACCTAAAAAAACGCAAGCTCCCCATAAACGTAATTCCTGCTGTTGAGAAGCAAGTAAAGCTTGGGTGGCATCGGGATAAGGCAGTCCTGCCGCCGAGAATTTTACGAAACTGTATACAGCACCAAGTACTGAAGTGAAAAACAGGATCCCGCTTGCGATCTTCATCATGCGCAAGCTAACGTTTATTCTTGTCATGTTTTGATTACAAAATGCGAGCGATTTCGACATTTTCAGCGCTGATTCTTTGGGGCTTTTTTCCATTAAAACAGTCTACTTGCAAAAAATAACGCCCACATCCTGTTAAGCGCCTCGTCGGCCTAGCCTTTCGCTTCCTTACCAGTATCTGCCACATAGTACTCCAGACCACATTCAGAACAAGCAGACTGCCCTTTTGTCCTGCGCCCGGTACACCGAGGGCACCGCTGAAAGTGCTGCAACCGCATGGACGATAAACCAACAAAGATAATGGTTATACCGAGAGCCAGAATCGCCAGAGGCGAAATATCATCGGGAAAAAGAAAAGTGAGGCTGGCAATACCAATAAAAACCACCAAAAGTATGAAGTGAATCTTCTTTAACCGAGACACTTTCTCGAGCTCCTCTCTCTCCTCGGCGTTAGGCACTGTGCTCAACTCGACCACTTAACGCCAGTGGCAACCGCTTATCGGCCGCCCCTGATGCCCGTACTTGTTATCGTGCATTTCTATGGTCCTTTTGAGCCGCTTTGCATAATGGCTGGCTTTCGATACTAAACTTGATTGTATCGCCTACAACTTAGTTATGCAGCTACTGTTCCCAGTATTCCACCGAGTCTGCGGTCTGTCGGTTTTCACTCACTAAACGGTGCACCCGCGAGATGCAACATTGTATGGTTTGCCAAAGCGGCCTTCCTATGCCTCGACGCAGCCTGAAAATCTGGATCAGACAGCATTAGCATAAACGCTTTACGTGTTGGAAAATACATCATCGCTGCCAAATCCCAGTGTGGACTAGAGGGCCCGATCATTACTTGGTCTATAGGTGTACTAAAAACAACTCTACCGCCGCTCTCAAGAATGAAACTGCCTGCAATCTCTCCGTATCGGGCGTAGGCCTCTCTTCCAGTGATGTCCGCCTCGGAAGTACCGTACTCAGGGTCTTCCCGTTCGTACCTCGCATTGTCATTAAAGTGAAATAGGTTTAAAGCTGCTACAGGCTCTCCCTCAGGTAGTGATTGCAATTTTTCTATCTGCTCTTCGGTGGGTATCAGCACAGACATAAAGGACTCCACTTTCTAATTGATGACGCATAGCGCAATTTATACGAGCTGGCGAACTGAAAAACAGTTTATTAATCAGAATTGTCGCGGGTAATACAGTCAGACAAAGTGTTGTGTAAATTAGCCACCTACAATCCAATCTTTTGACGCGTCAATTTCATCAAAGGGAAACGTTTTAATTTCAGCACTGACAAAGTGATTAGCCACATCCTCTGCGATAACGCCAATTGCCGAGTCCGTTGAAAAAGCGATTTTCGATATGTATTTCTGGTGATCTTTAACAAACTTGAGGTGCGTCAACCACGAGCCGAGGGAATCCCAACCTGGAAATTTTCTTGTATGAATAATAATTCCTTTAAGCGTCTCGTTACTCTCTATGTACGGATCAATTTTCTGTGAAACAGAAGAGAAATCCTCTTTTGAAATCGCCCCATCAGGCTGAAGAATGGCGATACCTGCTGTCTCATCAAGTGTAACCTTTAACATTCGCAACCCCCTTACAACTTAACATTTACATGGCGCATCAAGCAGGGCGCGCTGCACGACCTTTGCCGGCGGGTCGCAACACTACTGCCTTGCCTTGTTACACGTTGACTTTGTACTTGAGATCTTTAGCTTCATCGCCAGTCATCCCCCGAAAACCCCATTGATAGGGCTGCTGTTCTTGAATGGTAATCTCGACGTCGATCGGTAGTAACGATAGCTGCCCTTCAAGTTCACGAAACATCGCCTTAATCAGTTTTTTCTGTGTTTCGGGCTGCCTTCCAGCCATCATATTGATCTCGATGACGGTGTACGCATCGCTACGACCGTCAGGATAGTAAAAGTTTTTCTTGTCTAAAGGAACAAATCGGTGAGCCCTTTTATCTTCAGGCAGACCTAAAACGGACTGCATACAACTATGAATGACATCCGAAAGTTTCGCTTTGATCGGATTTAGATTCTCTTTTATTCCATAAACTACAATCATAATTAATCTCTAGAATATGCAACGTTGCCAATCACCGAGAGACTGGGTGACTCCGTGTGGTTTGGTCTTTATAGCTTCAATGGCTAGCCATTTTAGAAAATACATTGATCACGATTACACCCGATACAATTAATGCCATGCCAATTATTGCCGGCAGGTCGGGCACCTGCTTGAATAAAATTGCTGACACTATTGCCACCAGTACTATTCCCATTCCTGCCCAGATAGCATATGCAATGCCCACTGGAATAGACTGTAGTACAAGCGATAGAAAATAGAATGCTGCTCCATAACCTACAATCACAATAAGGCTTGGGACTAATCTTGTGAATTCATCCGACGCTTTCAACGCATTAGTGGCAACAACCTCAGCGACTATTGCAATTGCAAGGTACCAGTACGCCATATGTACTCCATTTTAATACTCTAATGCTGTAAGCATGGGCGCGCGAGCGACCTATACATTGACTCGTTATGCACGAATAGCTCACAGGTATTAGCACAGTCAGTCATCACTATTCACAACCACTTGACCATGCTTCGCTGCTAGTTGCACAAGCCGATCACGATCCGGATTTTCCCATGAACCTTCTCGGTCAAAATCTTCATACATGTGTGAGGCGCCCTCATAAGAGGTCATGGAAAGGATCTCGCCGCCGCTCTCGCCAAATCGGTACCAGTGTGTGGTGTTGCCTGGGATATGAACCAGTGTGCCCTGCTTGGCCAGAGTCTCTGTATCGTCAACACCACAGACGACTTCGCCTTTGAGCACGAAAAATGACTCATCCCATGGGTGTAAATGTGGGCCGGGGCCCGTGCCCTCCGGGCCCACTTGGTGAAAAATCTCATAGCCCTCTGTCTCTTCGCCTGAGGCCAGAATAGTGATTGAGAATCCGGCGATATTGAGCGGGCGGGCACGCTCTTCGGGTGAAACGATCACGCATTTTTTCGTCATATCAGAACCTCCGATGCCAAATCATATCTTGCTGACCTGTTTAGTGCTATTGCCATCTTCCCTTCGCGTAACTATCGGGTTTTCCCCTGCATGAATGCGCATTGTCGCTGCACAATAAATTCTGACTCCTAAAACGTCATGCATAGATGCCAGTGATGTTGCCTGCCTTACCTTGACTTGCTCGGTGTAGCTTTGATGTGCTTTATCTATATCCACCCATGCAACCACTTACTACTATCTTCCAGGTCATGCCAATCTATTTCAATTAAGCGCCTTGACATCACTGCTTCAATCAAACATAGAACGACAACGCCCCCTTCGTCGAACTCCACCTCGACAACTATAAAGTGCTTCTCCTTCTTTGTTGGCTTTGTTGCCGTCCACTTACTACGCAGCAGCTTATTCGGTTTTATTCTATTCATCACGGCTCCATGTGATATCTAGCGCCTTGGAAAAACAATTTGAGTAGAACTCGCCTGAAAAAAACGCGCTCATCCAAAATTTCCGCGGTCAGGTTATTCCAGTAGCCTGCGCTTTTTATGTGCTTTTATCGCCATGCTTTTTTCAGCTAATGCTCTGGCTGTCAGGTTTTGACACTACGCTAACACAGTTCTTGTATTGGTATCTTTAACCCGTTTCTCCAAATATTGTTGTCGCACTTTCACTCGACAAACAATGCCGACGGCACGGTCGACGGAGGCAACGCGTAACGAGCCCAGCGCAACTTTTTTAGCGACTGCAGTCGGCCTTGCTATTTTTATGATAGTTATATCGACGTCATAATAGGTAAGGCGGCAGGTAAACCAAGCGAGAGGACGTTTACGCTCACCAGCGCTCCGAAGACCTTCTCATTGGAGGAGTACATTCCAACAATCCCTGTCGCCAGCTGAACGAAAAAAGCCAGCCATCGATATAGCAATATCCAGAATGACAACTTGCTTCTAAAAAACTAACGCCTGTATTTGGGGACGGAGCGCGCAGCGCGTAGATTCCAGCGAAGCGACACCACGCAACCGTTATATTTGACCTTCATAAACTTTTTTTCTGCCATATTTTTCTTAGTTTAAACACCATAAATACCTATCGCAAAGGCCACATAGACAAGGGGAATAAAAGGCCCGATTTGGAGAACCTTTCGCTGCCATATCTGAAAGCTATTTTCATCCTTTGCATTGAAGCGAGCGAGAACGAAGTAAATACAAATGACATTAACGATAACAGCCAAAAGTCCTGCTATGACTTTGACTACCAGCAATAAAGAAATATTGGGCCAGATTTGAAAAAGAAGTATACACCCTGTGACCAGCACAATTGCGACAGTGGGCGCTTCAAAGTATGTGTCAACAATTTTGTGTGCCTGAGCAACAAAGCGAAGGTCTTGTGCTGAGCCCTTAGCTGCCTGCAACTCGACCAAGGTTTCTACCACGATCATGCCGGCCCAGAAACTCGCTGCCACAATATGTATGTGAAGTAGCATTGTCAGATATCTCCAAATAGTAATAGTATCCACATAGCTCTTTGACACTTCCATAGCTGATTCATCAGGCTAATACTAAAAAACCAACGCCGCGCACACAGGCGAGAAGCCGCGAGAGATTTTGCGCCCAATCGCCGCAGGCGCAGTTGTGCTGCAACTTGTTATCGCTCTCGTTACAGGCCATGCTTTGCTGCAAATGCATCATCATCGGGGTTGGAATTCCATTGATATTCTGCCCAATCGGCAATTGATTCGGCCTTACGCTTACCCCAAATTTCTTCAATTAGCGCTAAAGACATATCAATACCGGCTGATACGCCTGCTGACGAAAAGATATTGCCATCCTGAACCCAGCGAGCTTTTCCGATCCAGTTTGTATTGGGCCCTTGCGAGCTAACCCAAGAAAATGCGAGCTTGTTGGTGGTTGCCTTTTTTCCGTCCAACACCCCGGCTTTCGCGAGCAAAGCGCTCCCCGTGCATACTGAGGCAATGTATTTTGCTTTTAACGATCGGACTAAAATCCAATTCATTATGTCGATGTTTTCTACTTCTTTTCGTGTTCCTATTCCTCCAGGAATCAAGATGAGTTCGTAATTCGTATTTTTTGAAATGTCTTCTTGAGCCATTACGGCTGGACCTTGAGCAGACTTTATTGCGCCAGCTTCAATTGCAATCATGTCAATTGATAAGCCATCAATTTGTCCGAACATTTCCAGAGGGCCAAAGACATCTAGCAATTCAAACCCCTCAAAAAGTAAGACGCCCAGCTTCATTATAACTCTCTATTGCTGGAGCCATAGCGCATACCGCAGCGGCAAACAAATCGCGCAGTGGTTTGGACGTTTGGCCCCGTAGGGGCGAACTGCCGGCACTTGTTAATGGGCCACTCCATCAGAACGCCCCGCCATCGGCGACAAAACGGACCATAACTAGAAGGATTCCAATGGTCGCGGCTCTTACAAATAGCTCTCTAGGCTGCAAGCTTGCCCCAGGCCAGACCTGCATAAGTGCTGCCATCTGATTAGGAAATACCAACATGGACAACGGCAGTAACGGCATCATTATTGGAACTGCTGAGACATTTATCGAAGGCCTGGGCTTGTATAGTTGCTAACCGGTAAATTTTCCTGACAAGGAAGCAGTTTTTGGTGGTATTGGATCGAATTTGTGGGCATCAGAGAAAGCTTTCAGAAAAGCCGGCCGTTTCGAAACACGAGATAAGTAGTCATCAAAAACAGTGTCTTGGCATAGCTCATAACTACGTGACCATAGAATATTGTGCCCTACCAGGCAGTCGACGGCTGAAAAGTTTGGGCCGCAAACATAGTCGTGCTGTTCAAAGCGAGCGAGTAGTTGAGGCTCTACTTCTCCTCGAATCTTATTCA
>CAJQQW010000143.1 GCA_905480565.1 uncultured Halioglobus sp.
GCTTCAGAAACTGATCCTCCGGCAGCCCCACGATTTCATGAAAGCCTGCGTTTTTATCCAGACCAATCACAAGCAAATCACCGGCGCCATCGTGGCCGAGCATGCGTTGCGTCGCTACTCGCAGAATAACGACAAGTTTGATGTCCAACTCATTGACACAAGGGACTACCCTTTTTTCGCCGCCCGCGAGGGCCAGGAGTATCTGCGAGACGGCGTAAAGCGCGAGTGGCTCAACGATGACCTGCAGTCCTTCACTCCAACCCGCTTTATGCCGCCAAAGCTAATGAGTTATGAGGGCAGGGCGGTGGTGATGGATCCGGATATTTTCGCGACCACCGACATCTGGCAGCTTCTGAACCGCGATATGCATGGCAAATCTATTATGTGCCGCATGCGCTCCGGGCCAAAAGGCCTGATCGACAAGTGCAAGGCCAGCAGTGTCATGCTGCTGGAGTGCGAGAACCTCACGCACTGGGACGCGGAAAGGCAGTTCGAAGCCATGTTTGAATTCACACAGGATTACCAGCCCTGGATTTGTCTGCGGGAAGAGGACGAACAAAGCATCGGCTATTTTGAAAACGAGTGGAACGACTTTGACAAGTTCACTCTAGATACCAAGATGCTGCACACCACTCGACGCAAAACACAGCCCTGGAAAACCGGCCTACCTACCGACTGGCGCCCCGCCGAACGCTTCCGCCTGTTTCCCCCCGCCGCCTGGGTCATGCGCGCGCGCCGCAAACTGTTCGGCGAGTACGCCTTCCTGGGTAACTACAAGCAACACCCGGACGCGAATCAGGAGCACTTTTTTTTCGGCCTGTTAAAGGAGTGTCTTGAACAGGGCCAGATCACCGAGGAATTCCTGCGCGACGAGATGGCTCGAAATCATGTCCGTCATGATGCCCTCGCAATCCTGGAGAACACGCCTGACCTGCCCCCGGCGCCTCTGCACCCGCTCAGTGCGCTGTCACAAGCTGCCTGACCACATCAGCTGCACGCTGCAACTCTTCTTCCGCAATCGATGCAGACCTATTTGAGGTCGCCGCGGCCTCACCTGATGCGCGCAGAGCTGTTGCAGCCTCTTCAAGTCCTGCCTCGACCAGCCACTGGGCACGGCCTGTCGCGACCAGTGCATGCTGAATATTACCGATATCGCGACGCATACGTCGCGCGCCAAAACGCATGGCCAATCGGTGAGACAGGGGCTTGTACCGATAGCTGTGCGCCAGAAAACACCATGGGGCGATATCGTCCATATCGAAAATGAACAGGGGGTTGCCGGTGGCGGCGGCCTCACCCAGCATAGACATCGATTCACCACTTACAACGAAGGCATCCGCCAATGCGAGCATGCCCCTGTAGGGGTTTTCTCCTCCGTCTTTTACGCGATAGCAGTAGTTAGGTGACAGTATCTGCTCGCACAGGGCGTCCCCCGCCGACTCGGAAGTACGGGCGCTGTCAGTGACCAGCAGGGAGCCACCACTCGCAGTGGCCAAAGCCTGCGCCAGATGGCCGAATCGCGCCGCTTTTTTATCCGTCATCACAAAGCGCCCACTGTCACCCCCCGCAAGAACAGCAATCCAGGGACGCGGCAGACCTTTAAGCGAACGCTGCAAGCGCTCTCCGGCAGATATCATCTCGTCCCTATTGACCCGGTAAAGAGGGAGACTGTTGTGCAGGATATTGTCCTGCCGTGGCAGAAAATACTGGGGGGTGGTCACCAGCAGATCCCAGCATTCCAGTGGCGCCCAAGGCCGCCCCATATGCACCAGGCGGCTTGCACCACCGGACTGCTGCTTGATCCAGCGCGCCACCGGCTCGTTGCGGCGTCCGGCACTGATAACAACATCTGGCCAGGGAGCAACAAGATCGCTGGAGGCGGACGAGTCGATGCCGGCGAGCGTTACACCGCTGCCAAGGTGGCAAAGCAGTTCCCAAGGCTGCGCCACTATGCGTTTTTCCTCGTAGCCCGTGGATAATGCATCCGCGAGCGCACGGACCTGTGTATTATCCCCTGCCTTCTCGCCAAGCAGACACCAGACTGTGAATTGACGCTCTGCCACGTCCTGTCCTTATATATGTCGCTCGCCAGCAGCGGTGTACTCGAAAATTGCCAGAGCGAGCCGCCCTTGGATACGGTAAACTATCCCACAGAAAGCCCGCAGGAAGAAGCCGTTGAAGCCCACCGTTTTTATACACACCAATAAAAAGCAAATGCTGGGTGCACTGGTGAGCCGCTACTCCTTGCGCAAACGCTCTGCCCACGCCGACAAGTTCGATGTAAAGTTCATTGAGGTAAAGGATTACCCCTGCATGCTCGCGCGCGAAGGCCAGCCATACCTGCGCGATGGGGAAATGCGGCCGTGGCTGAACGATGACCTGCAATCGTTCACCCCACTGCGTTTCGCACCACCGGAACTGATGAACTACGAGGGTCGTGCAGTCGTTATGGATCCGGATATTTTTGCTATCGGCGATATCTGGGAATTGCTGCAACGGGATATGCAGAACGCGGCCATCGTGAGCCGCCCCAAGTCGGGGCGCAAGGGCCGCAAAGGCGCCTTTGCCAGCAGCGTCATGTTGCTGGACTGCGCCAAGCTGCGACACTGGCAATTTGAGAAAAATTTCAGCGAGATGTTTGAACCGGTATCACGAGATTACATGGACTGGGTCTCTCTGAAACTGGAGCCGACCGGCAGCATTAGCGCGCTGGAACCGTATTGGAATGACTTTGACAATCTCACGCAAGAAACCCGGCTACTACACAATACGAAGCGTAAGACACAACCGTGGAAGACAGGACTGAGAATTGACTACCGTCCCGCAGACACTTTCCAACTGTTCCCCCCGCGTCACTGGTTCCGACGTGCCCGCAGAGCGCTGTTCGGTGACTACAGGTTTGCCGGGACCTATGCAGCGCACCCCGACCCGGCCCAGGAAACTTTTTTCTTCGAACTGGTGCGCGAAGCACTGGAACATGGCGACATCAGCGAAAACCTACTGCTTGACGAGATAGCACAGGGCCACCTGCGCAGCGACGCAATGAAGCTGATAAATGCCTGACTTCAACCCCGCGTAGTGCGCGCCGCAGCAAGCCTGTGCAGCAGCGCATGCCTGCGAAACGCGCCCCGTTTACTGAGAAACACTCTCGCAACAGCGCGTTGCCCTCCCCGTGAACAAACGTCATACCCCGAACAGCTGCCCCGGTGGCATCATATACGCGCGCTCGTCGCAGGCGAGATCAGTCCCGGTTGTGCCTTTTTCGGTTTCAAGCAGAGACAGCAACAATGCCCCTCAATCTCTATCGATCTCTCGAACCCTTTAATTTTCAGTAGGTTTATTTTATAAACTTATAAGTCTATTTTATAGACTATATAACGAATGAGCGCTATGATGCCCCTGAATACAGATAAACGTGCACAGGGCTTATCGCGATGAAGTGGCATGAACTCGCCGGACAGGAATGCTCTATCGCCAGGACACTGGCAGTCATCGGGGACCGCTGGACGTTAATGATCCTGCGCGATCTGTTCCTGGGTGCCAGCCGCTTCGAGGAGATTCAGCGCAGCCTGGATATTTCCCGCACGATCGTGGCGGAGCGGCTCACCCTGCTGGAAACCAAGGGCGTGGTCAGGCGTCTGGCCTATCAGCAGAAACCGACCCGGTATAAATACAAACTGACCCCAAAAGGCATTGATCTCTATCCAGTGCTGATGGCGCTGGTGCACTGGGGCGACCAACACTACGCCACCGAAGTCGGCCCTCCGGTGATACATCACCATCAGCGCTGCGGTCACGACTTCAGCGCCGTGCTGACCTGCTCAGAATGTGGCGAGCCGGTAAGTCCTTATGAAACAGAGGTGCGTTTTGTACCAGAAGCGATCACTGCCTGACAGCGACCGGAGCGAAATAAACCGGGGAGAGGGTTATTCGTAACGAAACAGAGAGTCAAGGGTCTCAGCAAGCCTTGCATCGATCGCCGCGACCTCTTCATCGGAAAAATAATCTCGATAACCACCCACTTTGGCACGGCGAACCTTGTAACTGTCGGGATTATCCTTGTCCCGGGGCATCATGCGGCCCCCGGCCAGGCGAAACTGCTGCTTGCTCTCCATGCTCTTCATATTTTCGTAGGAAGAATAATCCACCGCAGCATTGACCTGTGCCTCGTTGGCTTCGACAGCCAT
>CAJQQW010000144.1 GCA_905480565.1 uncultured Halioglobus sp.
AAGCGAAGATCACAGGCTAATAATATCTGCAGGATGTCATCGCCTTGCAAGCCAGTTTTTTCACGGGCCAGAACATTGAGCATAAACACCTCGGGCGCAACCTCTCCCCGGGGTAACCGCCCTGCACTCCCGCGGCTCGCCTTTTCGTCTTCACCCCACGCGGACCCTCCCTCAGAACGACCCATGTCGTCCGGCGACTCGCCTGAAGGCCCCGAGGCCGTCATACCAGAAATGAGGGTTTCGCCGCTTTCATCACCAGCGCCAGACCCGCCGCCCAACCGTACTTTTTCTAAAATGTCCCCGCGGTCTACTACTCGACCTCCCCCGTTGGGCAGCTCTGAAAACAGGGCAATATCTACCTCTCTCTCCGAGGGCAGTTCTTCTGGATCTACCAGCTTCATCCGCACCTGGGCTTTTCTCTCCCGGCTAATCCTCCGCCAGGCGTCCAACAAAACAGCCAATATCAGGACAACGCCAAATATGACCATCAAATCTCGTACTGTAAATTCCATGTGTCCCGTTACGCCTCGCCAAACACCCTAACTCGCGGCCAATGCCGCTGCTTCGTCGACATCGACCGACACGAGGCGAGAAACGCCGGGTTCGTGCATAGTGACGCCCATCAGTTGGTCGGCGAACTCCATCGATATCTTGTTATGGGTAATGTAGATGAACTGCACCTTGTCTGACATCTCTTTCACGAGGCGAACATAGCGTCCGGTATTCGCATCATCCAACGGCGCGTCAACCTCGTCCAAAATACAAAACGGCGCTGGATTAAGCTGAAAAATGGAAAAAACTAGCGCAATCGCCGTCAGCGCTTTCTCTCCGCCGGACAAGAGATGGATGGTGGCGTTCTTTTTCCCCGGGGGGCGCGCCATAATCGTAATGCCCGTATCGAGAAGATCATCTCCGGTCATTTCAAGATAAGCACTACCACCCCCGAATACACGAGGAAACAGCTCACCCAGACCGGAGTTCACCTTCTCAAAGGTCTCTCGGAACCGATTGCGTGTTTCTTTGTCGATCTTGCGGATGGCCGATTCGAGCGTCTGCAGAGCTGTCACCAGATCTTCGTTTTGAGCATCGAGATAATTTTTTCTCTCTGACTGCAGGGTGTATTCATCAATCGCTGCAAGGTTGATCGGGCCGAGACGAGTGATACGATTGACCAGTTTTTCCAACGCACGCTGCCAGTCTGCCTCGTTAGCGTCTTCTGGCATACCCTGGAGAACATCTTCGAGGACCTGCTCCTCCTCAGCGAGCTGTTTAGTAATGCCATTTCGTTCCACCTGCAGCGTTTGATCCTCGATGCGCTTCGTCTCCAGCTCACTGCGCACGCCCCCCGCCCTCTGCTCAATCGCCGCTCTCTCCTGCTCGGCGTCACGCATCTTCTGCTCAACCTCCACGACGAGCTCCCTGGCTGCACTCAACTCCCCCTCTGCCTCGAGTCGCAGCGCTAGTTGCTCTTCGAGCGCCTCGTTCAGGCCAGGCAGCGGTTCATCGTTTTCCTTGCGTCCCTCTGAAAGCGTTTCCTTTCGCTCACGCAAAATGGTTACTTGACGATCAAAGCGCTCTATCGATTCCTTGATTGCGTTTATCTGTGTATCCAATGACTGATAACGCATAGCCACCTCATGAGCGCCATCTTTATCGCTTCGTGCCTTGTGGCGAGAGACTTCCAGGGCCTCCCGCACTTCATCGCGGCTTGATATCAAGCTCTCCCGACGCTGCGAGTCGGCCTCCATGCTCTCTATGGACTCGGCCAGGGTGCTCCGTGCCTCGGCAATCGCTTTCTGCTCCTGAGTGAACTGTGACTGTGCCTCCGCCACCTCGGTAGCAATGCGATCACTACGGAGCTTAATTTGCTCGGTTTTCGCTTGATGAGCCGACACTCGGGCGCTCAGGTCGGCATGTTCGCGCGTAGCGGTCTGTAGCGCACTCTGGCAGGTCTGCCGCTGCGCCTCTAACTGCGTAAGGCGTTCATCCGCGGAATGCAATGCAGCTGAAAGCTCGGCCTCCCTGGCCTCCTGCTGCTTGAGGCTCTCTCCCAGTACGTCGAGCTCTTCCTGGCGACGAATAACACCGGCATCACCGTCTGACAATCGCGCCACGCGCAACCAGTTCTTACCGACCCAAATACCTTCCGGCGTAATAATTGACTCCCCGGCAGCCAGTGATGCGCGTTGGCCAAGGGCCTCCCCGAGGTCTTCAGCGGTCCTGATGCCCGCCAGTAATGCATCTGCCCGTCCATCACTTTGAACCCGAGACACCAGATACCCGGGTTTCGCCGGTACTCCCTCGGCTGCGTCCAACAACATCAACTGGCCTTGTTGCAATGTTTCCAGCTGGTCGTTCAACGCACTGATGTCATCAACGCAAACAGCCTGCAGGTAGTCACCCAGCACGGTTTCCACCGCCAACTGCCAACCCTCGTCTACCCGCATGAGATCCAATAGCCGTTTATTGTCATCGAGTTGCCCTGCTTCCAACCAGTCTGCGACGCCCTGGTCACCGTCTTCCCGCGCCGCCTGCTGCAACGCTTCGAGCGACGCGCTGCGCCCCCGCGTCTGCTGTAAGGCAGAACGCACCTGATTGAGTTCCGCCGCCAGAGAATTGCTTTCCTCTCGACATTCTGCCAGCGAAGACACGATAGTTTCTGACTGTTCTTCCTGTTCCGCCATGGCCTTTTCAACCGCGCTCAACTCACCACTCAGGCCATCGCTATCACCGCTGCCGGGCACCGCATCAAGAGTCTGCTTTTCCGTTCCTAACAATTCCATACGATCCTGCAGGCGCTGCAATACCTGCTCCAGATGCTGGATACGCGACTGCTGGACCTCCGCCTGTTGTCGCGGCTCCGCCGCATTCTGGTTGAACTCGTCCCACTGATGCTGCCATTTGTGCATGGCCTCTTCCGCTTGCAGCAGGGCTTCCGATGATTCCTTCTCAACGCGCTCAAGACGCTGCATATCCGGGCGTATGGATGCGATATCCTGCTCCCACCGCGTCAGCTTTTCGCGGTCCTCGCCAAGGTGATCCTCCGCCTCTTCGAGGTTTGTGCCCGTTTCCGCAAGGTCTTCCTCCAGCTGACGAGCACGTTCCTGGTGGTGCTTTATCGTCTGCTCGATACGGGCGACCTCCGAGCCCAGCGAATAAAATTTTGCCTGCACCTTGTTGAAGGCATCGGTGCGGTCCGCCTGCTCAACGCGGTGCTGTTCAATTTGCGTATCCACGCTCTGATGTTCAGAGTGTATTGATTCGAGTTTTACCTCCAACTCGCCTACGGCTTGGACTGCTACCTGAATCTTCTTATCAAGCTCCTCACACTGCAGTGCTAACAATTGCGCTTTCAGTTCACGCTCTTCGCTTTTCAGATCGGTGTATTTTTCAGCTGCCTGCGCCTGACGCTGCAAGTGTTGCAACTGCCTTTCCAGCTCATCACGCAAATCCGTAAGGCGCTCCAGGTTCTCCTTGGTGCGACGCATCCGACTCTCGGTTTCCTTGCGCCGCTCCTTGTACTTTGATATGCCGGCCGCCTCTTCGATAAAAACGCGCAACTCTGCGGGCTTCGACTCGATCAGGCGGCTGATCATGCCCTGCTCTATGATGGCGTAACTTCGAGGACCCAGACCCGTTCCAAGGAAGATATCGGTGATATCGCGA
>CAJQQW010000145.1 GCA_905480565.1 uncultured Halioglobus sp.
GAGATTACGGCTCCGCGAACGAGCACACCTTACACCTACCATGGGCATGTCCGGAAAATCATAGACGAGCGCTGTGCCAATTGCCACACGCCAGGCGAGATAGCGCCTTTCAGCCTTAATGATTACCAGAGTGTCTATGCGGTTCGTGCTGCGATAGCGCACCAGGTTGAGGTAAGAGCCATGCCGCCATGGCCCCCGACGCCCCATTATATGCCGTTAAAAAATAGCCGCGCTCTGGATGAGCAGGAGCGCGCGGTGTTGATGTCATGGCTGGAGGGCGGTGCGCCCGAGGGTAACCTGAACGATTATGTGGCCGAGGATAATGAGCCTCCAGCCATTGATTACAACCTGACGGTGACGCTGAACGAACCCTATACACCGACAGAAATACCGGATGAATACCGCTGCCTTGTTATGGATTGGCCACTTGAAGAAACGGTTTATGTCGACGCCGTTGCCATGGTGCCGGACGCACGTGAGGAAGTGCATCATGTTATTGCCGTCGTGGTAGACCCTGAGAAACTAGGGCCAATACTTGAAGCGGATGGTGCAGATGGTAAGCCCGGCTTTCCCTGCTGGGGCGCGCCGTCCCCAGAGGGTAACCTGGTGCCACCACGGACATTAACGGTCTGGGCGCCGGGCATGACGGCGGGTTATTTGCCCGAAGGCACAGGAGTGCGCATTGATCCCGGCTCGAAAATCGTTATGCAAATGCACTACAACACCTCCAACACCGACCCCGTACCGGATCAGTCCAGCATAAACATCCACTATGTAGAGTCTGTTGAGAGGGAGGCGGTCACACTATTTTTTCTGAACGTGGACTGGTATGGCGCAGGAGGTATGCCGATCCCGGCTGATGACCCCCATGTGACACACCAGCATACGGGTCATTTTGGCTTCCTGATGGGTTTCTCCGATGCAGGCAGTGTGGGTGTATCCGAGGATGAACCCTTCGCGATACACAGTGCGTTCATGCATCAACATGTCCTCGGTAAATCCACTTCTATCGAACTACTGCGCGAGGATGGTACAGAGTTGATGCTGGTGGATATCCGCGACTGGGATTTTGACTGGCAGGATGAGTATGTGTTCGAGGAAGAGGTCATTATGTACCCCGAGGACAGGCTGCGGCTTACCTGCACCTGGGATAATTCTGC
Source organism: uncultured Halioglobus sp. (assembly GCA_905480565.1). Lineage (GTDB taxonomy): Bacteria > Pseudomonadota > Gammaproteobacteria > Pseudomonadales > Halieaceae > Marimicrobium. The sequence continues at coordinate 1,161 of CAJQQW010000145.1, forward strand.
CCCGAAACAGCAGTTCGTGGACGGCAAACAGTTGGAGCCCCGTTACGTAGAGTTCGGGGAGGGCACCTACGATGAAATGTGCGTGAACTACTTTTACGTGACCCGGGCGAAGCCGTCAGACCTTGAGAGTTATCAGGATTTTCCGCCAACGGTTGCGTTTAGCCAGCCCACTGCGGGTCAGGTATTCGCTCCCGGGGATTACGTGCCTATTGAGCTCTTGATTAACGCGCTTCAATTGCAGGAGCCATCTGCCGGGCATGTGTTGCATGGCCATAGCGACACCGGCGAGCACGCCAAGCGACATCGCACCGGCCACTACCACCTCTATATGGACTCAGAAGACGACAGCGCCGATCACCTTACTCGATGGGACAGCTCTACTTTTTATCAGCTGCCCGGCGACATTACTCCCGGGGAGCATACCTTTCGAGTCAGTTTGCGGGATGATAACCACGAACCACTGGGGGTCGAGAGTCGGGTGACAATCAACGTGGCTGATTTAGCCGCTAATCAGGGTCAGCGGCGCGAGTCACTCGTGGACGTAAACGCTTGGCAGCCTCGAGCTGAGACAGACGATTCGCTGGCCAGTCATCGGCCGGACCAGGTCAACTGCCCCCCCAATGCCTGGTATGAAGAGGATGGTGCGCTGGAAGTGGAGACGGGCTACTGTAATTATCTATCGCTGGTACAAACTTCCCAAGTGGCGGTCAATTCGGGTGACATGCTGCACCTGGTACTTTGGCACGGTCAGTTGAATAATGCAGAGCCTGCAGAAGCCCACGTGGCAGTTTCAATCGCCGGGCAGCGGGTGTTCGAGTGGCAAGTAGATATCCCCAGCAAGGGAGGTATTTATGATGTAGAGGTGCCCTCTCCGGTAGCCGTTACAGAAGGCGACGAGGTGGAGTTCCATCTCCACAATCATGGATACAATACCTGGACTCTGTTATCCCTCGAAGCCAAACTATAAATCGGTTGCTGATCGGAGGCTGGAGAAAAAAGCGGCGTGTTACAACCAATCGGGGCATTAGAGAAAAAGCAAGTTACAGAAGCGACAGAGCGCTATATTTATCAGGCCGAAGCGATTTTTGACCGGCGCTATAAGCGAGTGCCCGTCCTCTTCGATCTGAAGGGCCGCAGTGCGGGCATGTTCAAGATCCATGGCGAAAGTCGCGTGATACGTTACAACCCATGGATATTTGCCAAGTATTACGAGGAAAATCTGCGGGACACTGTGCCTCACGAGGTCGCGCATTTCATAGTGCACGAAACTTATCCCCGGCGTGGAACCAGGCCCCATGGTCCCGAGTGGCAGGATTTGATGCTGCGCTTTGGCGCCGACCCGGCAGTAACATTCGATCTCGATCTGGAGGGTGTACCCCAGCGCAAGCAATCTACCCATCGCTACCACTGCGGCTGTCAGTTACATGATGTCTCTGCCACGCGGCACAATCGAATGAAGCGAGGCCGGGTCAATTACCATTGTGTTATATGCGATGGTCGACTGGTCTACCTTGACTAGCGGAGAGCCACTGTTTGGCGTCACGCTGCATATCCAGCGGTGTCATTTAGGGTGACGGGATTAGTTCTGTACCGCCAACGCTACCCCACTGAAATTATTCTGCCCGACGTTCAATACAGGCCTGCCTACTACCGCGCGATCGGGAGCCAACCCCACAGTGTTCAATAAATAGGCTTTCACGTTCATTGCGCGCTCCTCGGCCAGTGCAAGCAGCTGCTCGTCCGTAATGGGTATGGCGCCATAGACTGCCGCGTACTGTTCCCTAACAGATGTGTCTTTGCCGCGTGGGGTACCCCGCATATCCTCATATCGCTTGATGATTGCCGCCTCCCATCGTGCATTTTTTTGCTCGACCTCTTCGACAGGCAAGCCATTCGTAACGAGTTGTGCCTTTAGAATATTCTTTTGCAGGCGTTCTGTGTCTGCGGACTGGTTGATCTGTCCGTTGATCACCAGCGAGAGGATTGGCCGCTGCTCCAGTGCGGCTCCCAGTGTATCCAGCTTGCCTGTATTCTGATCGCTCAAGTCAGCGTAACCGGGGGTAAAACCCAAGCGTTGAAGATCTTCCTCGCTGTCCGCAAGCTCGGCGAGCAGTGTAAAAGGCGAGGTGACAACCTTGATGATCGTGTTGAAAATAGCCTGCGATATAACTCCGCCCAACTCGAAGTTAGGGCTGGCGACGTCGCCCGATACCGGAATTTTCATGTCGATAACGCCATCTGAATCGGTCATGATTGCGAGAGCCATTTCGAGTGGGAGATCGGCTGCCTTGTCACTTTTCACCTTGTCGCCCAGTTTCAGCTTGTCGATTCGAATAGAGTTCCTGCCGTCCAGTTGGTTGTCAACCATCTTGTATTGCAAATCAAGATCGAGCAAGCCCCGATCAATTGCGTAGCCCGCGTAGGTGACCGTATAGGGTGAGAGGGCAGCCATATCTACGCTGTCAAACGTGAGGTGCAGATCAATCTCCAGTGCATCGGCAAAGGGAGAGAGATCGCCCTTGAGCGAGACCGGGGCGTAGCCGTCCACGGTGCCCTTGATGTCGACGGCAGCACTTTCGCCAGTCTGGGAATCTATGTTGCGCACCTCGCCCTCGATCCCGCCAATCACGGTTCGAAACTGGATGGGCAGCGATTCATCCCAGAAATCAATCTCGCCATCTGTGATAGTAATTTCCGGAAGACTGAAGGTCCACGGTTGAGCGTCTTTGGGCAGATCAGAGATTGTCTCCGGCTCACCATCTACGTCTTTCCAAATATTTGACGTGTTAAGGGTGCCGTCTTGCTTGATGTGCGTTCGGCCGACATTGCCATCGATATCCAGCTTATCGAGTACGATATGACGTTTTTCAACGTCGACGTGCAGTCCTGTGATACGCAACAGGTCCCAGCCAGCGATACGCCCGCCATCGTCATCCATGCGCAAGCCAAAGCCCCTGATGGCACCGTCCAGTTCGGCGCTCTGCGGGGCGAACCCGCTGACTGTTGCGCTCCCCTCAACGTCCAGTTCGCCGCGAGCAACCGTCGCCCGGAACTGTGGCGGCAGGCTGGGGTCGATCCAGGGCAGCCGTACTTTTTCCAAATCGTAAGTAAAGCTGCCGTTGCCTTCCTCGAGGTCAAGTTCTCCCTCTACGGTCAACGTGGCTTCACTATTCACAAGCAATTGCAGAGATACTCCGGTATCGCCCTGCGGTGGCCAATGGAGATTGTTAACAGTGGCGTTTGCTGATGTAATGACCATTAGTTCGGGTGCTGTGAACGGAGAGCGCCAGCGCAGGCCACCTTGCTTGAGAGTGGCCTTTGCGAGGCTAACGCTCCAATCATTTTCGTCGTCGGGTGGCTGCCGAGACGGCTCCGCAGGCAGGTCTGGTGCGATAGCAGCGGCGCTCCGCTGCGGAGTGTCTGCCTTGGCATTGTCGCTGAGCTGCTTAGCCGAATGATCGCTTACTTGTCGCGTGGCAGTGTTGGTTGCATCTTGTGTGGCTGCAACGTCAGGCTTTTGCGCGCTATCGTCTTGAGTCATGTTGCTATTGGTCTGCTCGGTGGATGCGCTCAAAGGAGCAAACATATCGACAAGGCTGATCTGGGCGTCTTTCATCCAGCCTTCGGGTGCCAATGAATCTGCGACCAGTGATTCGATGGTAATTGTTTGCGTCGTGCTGTCGACCGCAATGTCTTCGATAGTCAGGGCTTTGAGCACGAGGCGGGTGTCCGGCAGCGCTTCGATGGCTTTCGGCAGTATGTCTATTGTCGACAGCTCGACGCGGCCCTTGTCGATTTTGTAGATGAATGTGTCAGCCCAGTCCAGCGTATAGTCGCCAGCCAAGGCGAGGCGACCGTCCGCTAGCTCGAAGTCCAGCCAGGGTTCGCCCAATCGCCACAGCTTTCTCAGGCTGAGATTCTCGATTTGCAGGCGGCCCTTGCTGTTGCCCGTGGCGAGTGAGACCTTGCCCTGCCAGTGCAGAGTGCCTCCACCATCGCCTCGCAAGTCGATGGAGTAGGGCTTGCCCTCGGTAGTTACGGTGGAAAGGTCTTCAGCACGAATGTGCAGCCCGTCCCAGTTGCTGTCGTAAGCCTCATCCCGGGCCCTGTCGCTCAGTACAATAATGTCAGACTGTAAGTCGAGTTCGTGAATGGTAATGGGAGGCATGGCATCGGGCTCTTCCTCCAGTCCTGCATCATTTGTGGGTTCGGGCAACAGATCGGAGAAGTTATATGTATCTGCTGATATTCGCGCTACTGCCAGTTGGATATTGCTGAATTTAACCCTATCCATTACCCAGCCGGCATTCCATAGGCTTGCGAGGGAGAGGTTGACGGAGCCTTCGCTAAAACCCAGTACCTGCTCGTCTCTTGTGTCGCGGAGCGCAGCATCACTGACATCCAGGCTCAGCTTGAATGGGTTCAGTACTACCCATCCAGTGTCGAGTGTCCAGCCATACGTATCGCGGATATAGTTATGCGGCAAAATATTGAGGGCGGGGGTCGCGATTACAAGGGCGAAAAACAAGTAAATGGCGTAGACGATGGCCAAGACACGTAATGTTTTGTGCACTGAGGCGTTCCTGTGGTTCCTTTGCGTTGCGTGGAATATAGGTCATTTCATAAAAACTGACCACCTCAATGATCGACAGGCGTGGATCAGGGGAAAATCAATCTAAAGGCGTTTACTCCCGATTAAACAGCCAATGACGGAGATAGGTGGAAACAAATTAAGCGGGCGAGTTCAAAGCCCTTTGCGGTAGGTGTAGGGGGTAATTCCGGTCCATCCCTTGAACGCTCTGATAAAAGCACTGGATTCAGAAAACCCTGCGCGGTGGGCAATTTCTTCGATGCTGAGTCCCTGCTTGCCGAGGAAGTGCAGAGCTGTATCCCGGCGAACCTGATTCTTGATGTCCTTGAAAGTAGTGCCCTCGGAAGCCAGGCGGCGTCGCAATGTTTGGGGGTGGATATCCAGCATGTCCGCTACATCATTGAGCTCGGGGATTTCTTTCAATCGTCGACGGATAATCTCTCGCACCCGGGCAGTCCAGCTGTTGGAGGCGTAGTCCTGGGTGAGCATTATCAGCACGGGATGGCGCAGGAAGCGTCGCAGCGAAGACTCGTTCTGGGTCACGCGTTTTTCCAGTTGTGTTCGGGAGAATACCAGCTGTGCTTGCGGCTGCTCGAATTGCACGGGGTTTGCCAGGAACATGTGCCGATAATCCTGACTTTCTGCCTGTGGTGGAAAATTGAATTCTACCGCCTGGATCGGAATATGTTCCTGAACCAGCCAGCTGGCGAAACGGTGCGTGTTGAACAGTATGAGTTCTTGCAGATAGGGAATAGGCTGCTGGTCGGTCTCTTTGGCATAAAGCCTGACGCGGGCAGATTCATCGTCTTCCTCCAATATCGGTTGCCAGCACAGTTCGAATAGCTGGTAGAAGCGGCAGTAGCGTGCCAGTGCCTGGCCCAGTGTCTCCGCGCCGATCACTGCCTGGCACATCATTGACCAGCAACCCATGGGTAGGCGGCGGGCGCCATACCCGAGGGATTCGTCATCCATAGCTCGCATGGTGCTCACATTTAGATCGGCAAAACGTTCAATAGAAATTCGGGCATTGTCTTCGGCCATCAAGCGCGGGGAAATGCGGTTCTCCCGCAAGAGACTGACCGGGTCCAGACCTTGGGCAACGGCATTTTTCAGGACCGCCCTAGCAAAATAAACAGAGATAGATAGATCGCGCATGAGCCCCTCAGCCGCGTTGATCCCGGCTACTAAGGTAGACCGGTTTATTCTCTACGGATGCCACCCGGTTGCGGCCGCCCATTTTCGCGAGGTTCATTGCGCGACCAGCTTCCCCGGACAGTGTGTCCAGTTTTATTTCCCCGACTGCTCCCGCTACACCCAGGCTCACCGTTATGGGAATACGCTGCTGGTTTGCCACCATAGGAACTGCACTGACATCCTCTCTGATACGTTCTGCAAGGATGCGTGCCCCGTCAAGGTCGGTCTCCGGCAGCACCAACAGGAACTCCCCGCCACCGGTGCGTGCCAATACATCCGAGGTGCGGCATTTATGCTGTATTACTTCCCCGACCTGCAGAATGATCTGGTCTCCTGCGTCGTGCCCGAAGTTAGAGTTGACTCCCTCAAAGTGGTCAATGTCTATGAGGACCGCCGCTGTGTGGGATTGCTGCCGCGATGCGTGAGCAATGGTGACCTGCACCGCGTACTCAAGTCCACGGCGGTTGAGAAGCTGGGTCAGAGGATCTTCCGTGGCCATCTGGGTCAGTTTCTGCTGGTACTCGATCACAACGGCTGCGAGGAAGCCTACCGCTACGAGCACGTACGCAGCACTGTAAATGCTAAAAGTAAGCCGTTGGGCTGACTCAAAATCTCCCTGCTGCAACCATTGAAAAAGGGCAAAGGGCACGCCGATCAGCATTATCAGGCCCGCAATGGCAAGCAGGGCGTCACCGAGGTTACGCTTCTGCCAGCTGTAAAGTGCGCTTACCACTCCAGCGCTCGCATAAAACACCGTGGCGGCCGCAGCCTGGATAACGAACATCTGCTGCGGTACGACGAAGAACACACTGAGACAGGCAATCAGGCAAAAGGCGCCGAGGAGGTATCGTCCCTGGTAGATTTGTGCTCGTTGACCCGCTGCAAGAAAGAAGATGTAGCTTGTCATTACCGACGCGACCGAGGGCACGTCGACCATCATGGGCACGTTGGACCCCTGTTGCAGGGCGAAGGCGACCCATCCCAGCAGCGCTGACATAAAAAACACAGCGAAAAGTCCAAGCCCGGGGATCGTTTTGTCAGCGTCGCTCAGTGCGTAAACCACCAACAGCAGTACACCCGTAATAAGGAATATCAGCCCAAAATGAAGTTGGAACCAGTTTTCGGCGTGGAGATGCTCCATAAGTGTCCTAGTGGCGACATGACCTGCCGCTGTCATGTCCAGTCAATTTATTTGTCGGGAGCGGTCATTGTTGGCCTCTCGGGCGCTAACCATACTGTGAGCCGCTTGAATAACTGTCTCCAAAGGGCTTTACCCATGTTGCAAAGACAATTTACCGAAGAACAGCACATGTTTCGCGATGCTTATCGCAAATTTCTTGCAGCTGAGATTGTGCCACATATGGAGACATGGCGTGAATCCGGAATTGTGGACCGCGAGGCGTTCCGGCGCGCCGGTGAGCAGGGTTTTTTGATGATATGGCCCGACGAGAAATATGGCGGAATGGGCGACTCGGACTTCCGGTTTGAGCAAATTATTATCGAGGAGACAAGCTACGCCCGGGTTGCAGACTGGTATAACACGCTCCATAGCCGACTGGTTGGGCCGTACTTTACCCGTTTTGGTAGTGAAGAGCAGTGTCAGCGCCTGCTGCCCAAATGCGTCAGTGGCGAGTACGTCCTGGCGATCGCTATGACAGAGCCTGACGCGGGCAGTGACCTTGCCGGTATGCGCTCCAACGCGGTAGAAAAAGATGATCACTGGGTACTGAACGGATCCAAAGTGTTTATATCGAATGGCATCAACGCGGACCTTGTCATTGTAGCCGCTAAGACCGACCCTGAAAATAATCCACACGCGATGACATTGTTTGTAGTCGAGCGCGGAATGGAGGGTTTTGAGCGGGGCCGTAACCTGAAAAAAATGGGTCTCAAGGCTCAGGACACAGCCGAACTGTTTTTCAATGACGTCAAGGTGCCCAAGGCTAATGTGCTGGGCGAACCCGGCAAGGGCTTTTACTATTTGATGGAAGGCCTTGCTGAGGAGCGTCTTATTGGCGCGGCAGGCTACCTGTCCGCTGCGCAGCTTTCCTGGGATCTGACCCTCAACTATGTGAAGGAGCGCAAGGCCTTTGGCAAGACAGTTGCCGCGTTTCAAAATACACAGTTCAAGCTCGCTGAGCTGCGCACGGAGCTCGATTTTGCGCAGGCCTACGTCGATTACTGCGTGACAGCCTTCAATTCTGGAAATTTGACTGCGGTAGATGCTGCAAAGGCCAAACTGGCTACGAGTGAGTTGCAGGTAAAAGTCGCCGATGTTGGTGTGCAGTTGCATGGCGGTAACGGCTACATGGATGAATACCCTATTAGCCGGCAGTACACCGATGCGAAGATTTCCACAATCTACGCGGGCAGTTCCGAAGTGATGAAAATTATAATTAGCCGGGATTTCCTGGCCGAAGACTACACCCCATTCAACACGCGTAACTTTTGACCACTAACGCCGATACCGGCATACCAACTTGTTCAGGAGAATCGATATGGATTTAAAAGATAAAGTCGCAGTAATCACCGGTGGATCGTCTGGCCTGGGCCGCGCTACCGTCAAACGTTTTGTCGCCAATGGTGCCAAAGCCGTTATTTTCGATATGAATGAAGAAAAAGGGCAGCAACTGGTTGATGAGTTCGGCGGCAGCGTAATTTTCTGCAACGTCAACGTGACCAGTGAAGAGTCCGTTCAGGCTGGTATTGCCGCTGCGATGGATGCATTTGGTGCTATCCATATTTGCTGCAACTTTGCTGGAACTGGGAACGCTATACGTACAATGGGTAAGAAGGGCCCATTTCCGCTGGATGAGTTCAATAAAATCATTCAGATTAACCTGGTAGGCACCTTTAACGTGTTGCGCCTTTGTGCCGAGAAGATGTCGGACAATGAGGTGATCAACGACGATGGTGGCCGCGGCGTTATTATTAATACTGCATCGGTGGCGGCGTATGAAGGGCAGGTTGGACAGGCTGCGTACTCCGCCTCTAAAGGCGGTGTTGTCGGGATGACGCTGCCTATTGCCCGTGACCTTTCTGTTCTGGGTATTCGGGTGAATACTATCGTGCCTGGCTTGATCGCGACCCCACTAATGATGGGCGGTGCAGAGGAAATGACCCCGGAAATTGCAGAATTCCTGCAGCCACTTGCCAGCCAGGTACTGTACCCCAAGCGACTGGGTAAAGCGGACGAGATCGCCCAGTTGGCGCAGCAGATTGCCGAGAATGACTATATTAACGGCGAGTGTATCCGTATGGATGGCGGTATCCGGATGCAGCCCAAGTAAGAGTCAGTGCCAGGAGGTATGCAGGGGGCTTCCGGTTCACGTGATCGCACGTTTTTTTTTGTGCGTTTTGCGGGTCGGGAGTTTCTCTCCCGCTCCTGTTTTTTGACTGGGATGCCAGGTAAGGATTGTCGATGCAGCAGCGCTGAGGCCATAGACCAGTATTGACGGCCTCATCCCAGCCTTTGCTGTTTAATACACTTTAAACGCCTGCCTCTCCTCTTGATCGTCATTAGGGGGCGCAGGTGCAGCAGGAGGGCCGCATGGGTCCACTAAACGGTTACACGGTTCTTGAACTGGCGGGTATCGGGCCTGCGCCTATGGGGGCTATGATCCTCGCAGATATGGGTGCGGAGGTTATCCGTATCGACAGGGCCGCGGGAATGGGCGGCATGCACATGAAAGATGTCAGCTCTCGAGGCAAGAAATCAGTCGCGCTGAATCTTAAGGATCCAGCCGGTGTAGAAACGCTATTGCGCATGGTCGAAAATGCCGATGTGCTGGTTGATCCTATGCGACCGGGTGTCTGCGAGAAGCTGGGAATTGGCCCGGACGTTTGTCTGGAACGTAATCCCAAGCTGGTTTATTCCCGCATGACGGGCTGGGGTCAGGATGGCCCGCTGGCGCAGGCCGCGGGACATGATATCAACTATATTTCCATTACGGGCGCGCTCTATGCTATGGGTCGTAAGGGTGAGAAGCCAGTGCCGCCGCTGAATTTGGTGGGTGATTTTGGTGGTGGTGGTATGTTGCTGGTCACCGGCGTGCTGGCAGCACTGCTGGAGACCGGAAGTTCCGGCAAGGGACAGGTTATTGACGCGGCGATGGTGGACGGCGCTGCGCAGCTCATGTGGATGTTCTATGGCTTTCAGGCGATGGGAATGTGGAATGAGAAAGAGCGCGGTTCCAATATGCTTGATGGTGGCGCACACTTCTACGATACCTACGAATGCGCCGATGGTGAGTACATCTCTTTGGGCGCTATCGAACCTCAGTTTTACGCACTCCTAAAGGAATTGGCCGGCTTGCCAGAAGAGGACTTCGGTGATCAGGGCAACAGGGATAAGTGGCCCGAAATGAAGGAAAAGCTGACAACGATAATGAAAACTAAAACACAGGCGGAATGGTGCAGTGTTATGGAGGGAACGGATGTTTGCTTTGCGCCGGTTCTGAATTTTATGGATGCTCCCAATCATCCTGCCAACGTGGCCCGCAACGCTTATATAGAGCTGGATGGCATGACGCAGCCGGCTCCGGCGCCGCGTTTTAGTCGCACGCCTTCGCAAGTGCGTCACGGTGGTCATGACGTCGGCGAGGATACCAATGCTGTGCTGACCGATATGGGTTTTGGTGAGCAGGAGCTGAATACACTTCGCGATAGCGGCGCAATCACATAGAAAATTCGCACGAGAGGACACATGCATGAGTAACTACGAGGCAGTACAAATAGACTTGCAGGGTGCGGTAGGCGTTGTAACCCTTAATCGACCCGATAGGCTCAATAGCTTTGATGGCAGTCTGCGTCGCGACCTGCTGCTGGCAGTGCGCGAGATGAACGCGAATGACAGCGTACGCGCAGTTGTACTTACAGGAGCGGGCCGTGCCTTTAGCGCCGGAGCTGATCTTGCCGATATGCCAGAAGATCGAACCAACTTTCGAGTGGAAGACCAACTCAACGGAGAGTACAAGCCAGCTCTGCTTGAGATTCACGAAGGACCTAAGCCCTGGATTAGTGCAATTAATGGCGCTTGCGCGGGTATTGGCAGTGCCTTGGGCATGGTTTGCGACCTCACCGTGATGGCAGAGGACGCGTACATCTACCAGGCGTTTGCAGCAATCAGCCTTGTTCCTGATGGAGGGGCTACCTGGCACCTCGTGCGTACCCTGGGTCGGAAGCGCGCCTATGAAATGATTGTGACGGGTGAAAAGGTTAGCGCGCAGAAGTGCCTCGAGTGGGGGCTGTGTAACCGGGTTGTGCCCGCTGACAACCTGCTGGAGGACACGCTTGCCTGGGCCAATGAGATCGCAGCAAAGGCGCCGTTATCTCTTCGTTATGCCAAGGAAGCAATTAACGATGCGATCGAGCAGCCCTTGGCCGAAACCATCTCTGCGGAAGCCAAGTTGCAACATATTTGTATTAGCAGTGAAGACGCGAAAGAAGGTGTTGTTGCTTTCATGCAAAAACGCGAGGCGAACTGGAAGGGCCGCTAGGTCTACTGAGGCGAGTATTATGTCAGATACAGAACTGCTTATTGAGCGTGAGGACGGTTACGCGGTTCTTACCTTGAACCGGCCGGAGGCACGTAACGCGTTGTCGCCGCAATTACTGACACAACTCTGTGAGGCGTTTCGAGAACTTCAAGGTGAACGTGATGTGCATGCTGTTGTGCTGACAGGCGCGGGGAAGGCATTCTGTGCTGGACTTGACCTGAAGGCGATGGCAGAGGGTGGCGGTCTTGGCGCCTATGCCATTCACGGTGAGCACGATATTATGGCGGCCATGGACGCATTTGATCGTCCTATCATCATTGGTGTTAATGGCGTTGCCGCCACGGGTGGCTTTGAGTTGGCTTTGATGGGCGATATCCTGCTAGCCTCCGAGGAAGCGCGTTTTGCTGACACGCATTGTCGCGTTGGTCTGGCGCCCGGATGGGGGCTATCACAGAAACTCGCACGGATTATTGGGCCGAGCAGGGCCCGAGAGGCACACTTCACCGGCAATTTTATCTCCGCCGCTCAAGCAGAAGCCTGGGGTCTTGTCAGTCGCACTGTGCCGACAGATGTATTGCGCGATGAATGCTGCCGCATCGCCAGAGATATAGTCGATTGTGTGCCCGAGACGGTTAAGGTTTACAAGACGATGGTCAATAAAGGACTGGCTATGGACCTCGCCGCAGGTCTTGCTATGGAGCGCAATGTCATGACCTATGTGAACCGCAGTGTATCCGGTGAAGCGATCGGTGCGCGTCGTTCCAGTGTGCAGGAGCGCGGCAAGTCGCAGCAATCCCGATGATATCCGCGTCTCCGGTGGCTTAGCAGGGAGTAGTTGATGGATTCAGATGTCAGGCCCGAATTGCAGGCACTCCGTGAGCGATTGACAAGGACACAGGATGCAGCGCGCAATGAAGCTCGTGAACGTCGGCATGCGAGAGGCAACCGCACCGCGCGTGAAAACGTCAATGACCTTGTTGATGAGGGCTCTTTTCAGGAATACGGACAGCTGGCGGTTGCAGCACAACGCAGTCGGCGGGAGTATGTCGACCTGCAGACAGAGACCGCAGCCGACGGCATTATCACCGGTACCTGCACGATCAACGCTAAACTTGTCGGTCACAGGCAAGCCCGCGCGGTGGCAGTGGTAAACGATTACGCTGTATTGGCGGGCTCCCAGGGGTATTTCCACCACCGCAAACTCGACCGCATCTGTGAGCTCGCCAGGGAGCAGTCCCTGCCCGTGATTATGTACTCAGAGGGCGGTGGTGGGCGTCCTGGCGATACCGATGTTATGACCCAGATCGCGGGACTCAACCTGACTTCGTTTAGTACTTGGGCTGCCCTCAGTGGCAGAGTCCCGAGGATTGCCGTCAGCAACGGGTACTGTTTTGCGGGCAATGCCGCGTTGTTTGGAAGTGCCGACTCCTGCATCGCCACGCGTAACTCCTGGATCGGTATGGCGCGTCCGGCAATGATCGAGGGCGGCGGCCTTGGTACCTATAAGCCGACTGAAATAGGTCCAGTTGCGGAGCAGGAAAAAATCGGGGTGGTCGATATCGTCGCGGAAGACGAGGCCCACGCTACACGACTTGCGCAACAGTTATTGTCGTATTTTCAGGGTCCCGTAGCTGAATGGC
>CAJQQW010000146.1 GCA_905480565.1 uncultured Halioglobus sp.
CTCCCTTTGTTGATGGGGGCAAGTATGTTTTTCATGCAGAAGCTTAACCCGCCCCCTCCCGATCCCATGCAGGCTAAAATCATGCAGTGGATGCCGGTTATGTTTACCTTCTTTTTCCTGTGGTTCCCGGCTGGCTTAGTGCTCTACTGGCTGGTAAATAACCTGTTGTCGATTGCTCAACAATATTTCATCACACGGCAGATTGAAAAAGCGGCCGCAAAATCCTGACGCAACTGTTATCGCCAACCTCCAGAAGAGAGGGTTCGCTGTGGATGAAGACACAATAGTTGCTGTAGCTACAGCGCCCGGCGCCGGCGGAATAGGCATCGTGCGATTGTCTGGCCCTGCTGCCGCGCACGTGGGCTTGGCAATCACCGGAGAACACCTGTCTCCACGCCATGCCCGCTTTTGTTCTTTCCATGATAGCCAACAGCAAATACTGGACTCCGGGATCGCACTATTTTTCCCTGGTCCCAACTCATTCACAGGAGAGGACGTCCTCGAGCTTCAAGCTCACGGTGGTCCCGTTATTCTCGACCTACTCCTCCGCGAGTGCTTGCGTCTCGGCGCAAGACAAGCCAACCCCGGCGAATTCTCACAACGCGCCTATCTCAATAACAAAATTGACCTTACCCAAGCGGAAGCAATAGCCGATCTAATAGACAGTAAAACAGAACGAGCAGCGTTGAACGCCACGCGCTCGTTACAGGGAGATTTTTCGAAGGAAATCCATGCGCTGGTAGAAAAGGTGACTCGGCTGCGGATATTGGTAGAAGCTGCTATCGATTTTCCCGAAGAGGAAATCGATTTTATCAAACATGAACAGGTTGCCAGCAAACTACAGTCCATCGTAGACAACTTCGATGATGTGGAGACAAGAGCGAGGCATGGCAGTGTCATACAGGAGGGTATGAAGCTAGTGATTGCGGGCAAACCCAACGCAGGTAAATCCAGTTTACTGAACGCCCTGTGCGGGCAGGACACTGCCATAGTCACGCCTGTTGAGGGAACGACCCGGGATGTATTGAAAGAGCTTATTCATCTGGACGGTATGCCATTACATATAGTGGACACAGCGGGTCTCCGCGATAGTAGTGACGAGGTTGAACAGGAAGGCATTCGTCGCGCGTGGAACGAGATCGAATCTGCCGACCGTGTCCTGCTAGTGGTTGATGCAACGAGCTCTGGGCGTGATGATGATCAGCACCTGGCTACCGCGGACCGGGATATTCCAGTGACTGTTGTTATGAACAAATGTGACCTGACCGACCAACCAAGCGGCATCGATAGCGCGCCCGAGGCGGTGACTATTCACCTGTCTGCGAAAACCGGAGAAGGCGTGGAGTTACTGCGCCAGCACTTGAAAGACTGCGGTGGCTTAAGTGATTCCGGTGACGGCCACTATAGTGCTCGTCGCAGACATCTGTTAAATCTTGAGGAAGCGAAACAACATCTTTTAAACGGGCAGACGCAGCTCAGGGACATAGGGGCGGGAGAGTTACTGGCAGAAGATTTGCGAATGTGCCAAACAAGCCTTGGCTATATCACTGGTGCCGTGAGTAGTGACGACTTGCTAGGGGAAATATTTTCTTCCTTCTGCATCGGCAAGTAATCCACTGATTATCAAATGGTTTATGTACTGGGTGTACACAGGGTTTGAGCTGTCACCAGATTACCAACAAGGTGCCACTGGATTTTCTACCCTTAAAACTCACTTAGTATGTATTTCAATTTTCTTGTGCGTAAAAAATGGAATTACCGGGGAATAACTCGGGATAATATGATGTTTTATCGACAGGGAAAAAATGATTCGAGCGCAGGCTAAAAACTATCACCACTGAGCTCACGGTTTTATCACCGCTTACGCGCATCAGTTGCAGGGTTTATCCGAGCGGTTATCAGAGCAGCAAGGCACTGAATTTAATAGTAAACGTCTTGTTTTCCACAGAGAGTTGATGCCCTAATAATAGTAGTAATAATAATCCTATATATACATATCAATATATACATTACTTATTTATTTATAACGCTCACTTTTCATTATCGCTGCCAGTCAGTTTTTTAGACTCCAGCCAGGCGCCTATTGTGACGCCCATGTTGTGGGGGTTATAAGCGTCCTCCTCGTAACTAAACAGTCCCTTCCCGGCGTAATGCAGGATCGTTAAATTGGGCTCTTCATAAATTTTTCCATCGCCAAGATCCTCCATCCGATTCATTACCTCACAAATTACCCAACCCTTGTCGACATCGATCGAATACCAGGTGATGGGAAATGCGGTCATGCTACTAGCCGGCCATTCGTTCATCGTTTTCGTGATCCAGCTGAGGATGTTTTCCCGACCCCAGAAACGGCCGAAATGGTGCTCAAAATAAGTCGCATCAGGGGTGAAGCAATTAGCCCAATCTGTCCAGTCTTTGGTTGTCGCGCCTTTCAGCGCGGCTGATTGATAGGTATCAAATGCATCTTCTATCTCTTTACGTTTCCAACGGGACATGACTATTCTCCTTTGCAATTTCGGGCTCAGCGATCAAAAAATGTGCCCTCGCAGTGGCGTTCGGGTTTTTGGGGTTTTCTTGCCAGGCAGTCACCGTTACATTGGCTATCTGTCTCCCCTGGCGGATGACCTCGCAGCGTGCCCAGGTATCCTGTAGACGGGATGCGCGCAGATAGTCCAGTGAAAAATTGATTACCTTTGGAAGCACGGGTTTCTCCATGTGTGCAACCAGATGAATAGCACCAGCCAACTCCATGAACGCCCCTACGACGCCTCCATGAATGGCGGGCAACGACGCGTTGCCGATCAACTTATCGTCCGGAGGTAGCCGAAACAAGATGTTAGTGTCGCGTAATTCTGCCTCCATTCCGAGGTAAACGGCATAAGGGATTTTTTCCAGCCAAAGTTTAAGGGTGGCCGCGTCTGGATCTCTGCCAATAAGCTCAACGAGGCTCATGCACTGTTCCGTCCGATAGACTTTATCCATTCCAGATCAATATCCATCACCCTGACCCACGTGCCCGTCGCTCTTGCAATCGGCTTATCCGGTGAATCACACCAGGCATAGCCATCAACAAACAGTATTTTGCGGGTAGCGCGTAAAACCTTTCCGGTGGCAAAAATATCCGCCCCAGGCGGTGCTATGCCAAAGTGGTCGATACGCAGGTCCAGTGTTGGCGTCACAGAGGGGGCAATGTCGTTGCTGCATACAGCTGAAAGGCCCAAGGTTTGGTCCAGTAATACAGTCAGGGCACCACTGTGCAACACTCCGGTCTCGGCGTCGCCAACCAACTGCTGTTGGTAGGGCAGTCGCAGTGTCAGTTCACTACCTTCTATCGAGTGCAGCTCCACGCCCAGACCGCTCGAGTGGGGAATAAACGCGCCCATCTGTTTGATGAGACGGAGCTTTTCTTCGAAGGTGAGAGAGTTCACGCAAGCCTCAGACCAGTGCCGAGTGGTAAATATGTACTAAAGAAATGAAAAGTGCCATTCCGGGATGGGGAAATGGCACCTTGGTATGAATAGGCCTCGGCGCACCGAGGCGGCCGGAGAGGCTTTACAATAACGGCGCGATGACCAGACTGACAATCGCCATTACGTTGATGAGGATGTTCATTGAGGGGCCAGAGGTGTCCTTGAACGGATCACCTACGGTGTCACCCACAACAACCGCCGCATGGGTATCAGAGCCCTTGCCACCGAGGTTACCCTTCTCAACGAACTTCTTGGCGTTATCCCATGCACCGCCGGCGTTGGCCATCATGAGCGCCATCAGCACGCAGCCTAGTAACGCACCGCCGAGCATGCCGCCAAGGGATGCTGCGCCGAGGCCAAAGCCGACAACAATTGGAGCAGCAACAGCGATGGCGCCAGGCAGGATCATGCGACGCAGGGCTGCTGTGGTTGCGATGTCAACGCACTTGGCGGTGTCAGGCTCGGCCTTGCCTTCCAGTAGTCCAGGGATTTCCCGAAACTGCCGGCGGATCTCGTTGATCATATCAAATGCCGCTTCACCCACCGCTGTCATGGTAATCGCAGCGATCAGGAAGGGAATGGTTCCACCGATGAACATCCCCACCAACACAACTGGTTCTGACAATTCCAGGGAAAAGTCTACGTTGTTGGCCTGGACCGTTTCAACAAAGGCAGCAATAATCGCGAGCGCCGCCAGCGCCGCAGCACCAATAGCAAAGCCCTTACCAATAGCTGCGGTAGTGTTGCCTACTTCATCCAAACCGTCTGTGATTTCTCGGATATCTTCGCCCATGCCCGCCATCTCGGCGATACCGCCGGCGTTGTCAGCCACGGGACCATAGGCATCGATCGCCATGGTTATGCCTACGGTGGCCAGCATGCCGACTGCTGCGATGCCGACACCGTAGAGACCAGACAATTCAGTAGAAATATAGATGATCGTCGCGAGGAACAGGACTGGCAGTACCACGGATTGCATACCCACAGCCAGGCCAGTGATCATCACGGTGGCGGCACCGGTCTCGCCGGATTTAGCGATTTTCTGGACAGGGGCGCCGCCGGTGTAGTACTCGGTAATCAGCCCGATCAGGACGCCGCCGACGGCGCCACACAACACAGACCACCAGATGTGGGCGTCCAGACCCATTGCGCTGATAAGGAACCAGGCGATGAGCACGAATACCACGGGTGCCAGCATGGTGCCTGTGCGCAGAGCGGCTTCAGGTGCGGCGCTGGAGCGCACGCGCACTACCCAGATGCCGACCAGCGAGGCGAGCAGGCCGATGCTGGCCAGGCTCAGTGGCAAGAACATCATAGCGCCCATTTCCTCTGAGCTGATGGCCATTGTTGACGCAATAGCGATGCAGGCAATCATGGAACCGACATAGGATTCGAAGATATCCGAACCCATGCCCGCAATATCGCCCACATTGTCTCCCACGTTATCCGCGATAACGCCCGGGTTCCGGGGATCGTCCTCTGGGATACCCGCTTCGATCTTGCCGACCAGATCGGCGCCGACGTCGGCGCTCTTGGTAAAGATACCGCCACCGACACGAGAGAACAGTGCGACAACAGAGCCACCCATGCCGAAACCGTGGATAGCATGAGCCGTCTGTGGGTCACCACCGAACAGCCAATAAACGCTGCCCAGGCCAATAAGGCCCAGGGACGCGACACACAAGCCCATGACAGAGCCCCCATAAAAGGAAACGGTCAACGCCATGCCCTGACCGTGGTTCTGCGCGGCCACCGCGGTGCGCACGTTGGCTTTGGTGGCGGCGAACATGCCAAGATAGCCCGCTGTAGCGGAGGACACGGCCCCGGCCAGGAAAGCGATAGCGGTATTGGCACCGAGGGCGATATAAAGACCGACCAGCAATACGGCGGCGAACATGGCCAGCATTTTATATTCTCGTTTCATGAAGACCATGGCGCCGAGGTGAATCTGATCACCGATTTTCTTGATGGCGCCGTCACCGGCATCGTGACGAGTCATAATGTGGTAAATGATAAATGCGATGACCAGCCCCGCTAAACCGAGAATGGGCGGGAGTGCAAAATACTGAGACATAGGCTTGCTCCGGGCGTTTATTGGTTGTTTTTTGAACCGAACTGTTCAGCATGCTACCTAACTTGTGATAACAGTGACAAGTGAAAGAAATAATGGCTAGTTTGGGTTACCGGGTTAAAGA
>CAJQQW010000147.1 GCA_905480565.1 uncultured Halioglobus sp.
CGTTGGTATTTGCGATTAAGGAAAAAATAAGCCTGCTGGCTGGCTTGGCGTTTCTGCTTGTGCTCTACCTTGGCACTGTCGAACCACCATGGTAGCCCTTGCTTCCTGGGGTAGGTTGGGTAGCTGGCAACATGAGGTAACGCAGCTGCACCGTGAAAAAGGCCTGGCACAGGTGCTGGCGGATTCCGCACCCGGTATCGCCTATGGTATGGGACGCAGCTATGGTGACGTATGCCTTAATCCTGGTGGTGCCGCCTGGAAGACCCGCGGCCTGAATTGCTTCATACACTTTGACCCTGCTAGCGGCGTGCTGGAATGCGAGTCAGGCGTGCTGCTGCAGGAAATCCAGGCGTTAACAGTGCCGCAGGGCTGGATGTTGCCGGTTACCCCAGGCACCCAGTTTGTTACTCTTGGCGGCGCCGTTGCCAACGATGTGCATGGTAAGAATCATCATGCAATGGGGTCTTTTGGCGATCACTTGCAGCAGCTGACACTGGTGCGCAGTGATGGCCAGGTCATCCACTGCGGGCCCGACCTGGAGCCGAGTTGGTTTGCCGCCACCGTCGGCGGTATGGGCCTGACCGGGGTAATCAGTCGGGTGACGCTGGCACTGCGGCCGGTGCTTGGGCCCTGCCTTGATGTTGAATCTGTTCCCTATGCCAATCTGGATGAATTCTTTGAGCTGGCGGATGATTCAGAGCGCGACTGGGAGTACACCGTGTCCTGGATCGATTGTCTGGCCAGGAAATCCCGGCGCGGAATCTTTTATCGCGCCAACCATTCTTCCGAGTCATCTTGCGTTGCACGGCGCAGGCAAGGAATGCGCGTGCCTCTGACACCGCCCATCTCGCTGGTCAACCGGTTCTCCCTGCGTCCATTTAACGCTCTTTACTACCACCTGAAAAAGTCCCGCGCCGGGCTCAGTAGGGAGCATTACCAGCCGTTTTTTTACCCATTGGACAGTATTACAGACTGGAACCGGATGTACGGCCCAAACGGTTTTTACCAGTACCAGTGCGTTCTGCCACCTGAACAGCGCAAGGACGGTATTGAGGCTATCCTGTCCGAGATAGCGTGTTCCAACACCGGTTCTTTCCTGGCGGTGCTGAAAACTTTTGGCCAGCGCGAGGCTCTGGGCATGCTGAGTTTTCCGTGTCCTGGGGTGACCCTGGCTTTAGATTTCCCCAACCGCGGTGCTACGACGCTTGCGCTCATGTCGCGCCTCGACAGGATTGTCGCTGCGGCTGGCGGCCGGCTCTACGCGGCGAAGGACGCCTGTATGTCACGGGATCTGTTTACATCGGGCTACCCCGGCATCGCCGGGTTCGCCGCTTTTCGTGATCCAGGTATTAGCTCCGCTCTTTCTCGTCGACTGTTGGGAAGCTAGAATCAGTGCTATGGAATTGAAAAATATTGTAATTATCGGCGCTACCTCGTCTATCGCGCAGCACTGCGCGCGGCACTGGTTGGCTAAACCTTGCTGTGTGCTGCTGGTGGGCCGCAGCGAGGAACGCCTGGCCCGAGTAGCGGATGACCTGCGGGTGCGCTCGCCGCAGTCTGAGATCAGCTTCGCGACGCTCGATTTTCTTGATCCGTTAGCGGTTGAATCACTGGTTCGTAACGCCGTCACCCCAAGCTCCATAGACCTGGCGCTGATAGCCCACGGGGACCTTCCGGATCAGGAACAGGTGCAGCGGGATTTGGCGGGATGCCGGGATGCGCTGGCCTTGAATGCTATATCTCCGGCGCTTTTTGCCGAGGCGCTGGTGTGTAAGATGGAGCAGACGGGCGGGGGGCAGCTGGTGGTGATTGGCTCTGTTGCTGGTGATAGGGGCCGCAAATCCAACTACATTTATGGCTCTGCTAAGGCCTTGCTGGACCGCTATGTGCAGGGTCTGCAACACCGATTCTCCGGGTCGGCAATAACAGTGACTTTGGTCAAACCCGGGCCTACCAGCACGCCGATGACCGCGCATCTGGGTGACGCTGGCCCCGGCTTGGCTCCAGTCGAGTCCGTGGCGCAATGTATTGTGCAGGGTGTGGGCAAGGGTAAGCTGGTAATTTATGCGCCTGGTAAGTGGGCGCTGATCATGATGGTGATCAGGCACTTACCCCGCTTCATTTTCAACAAGCTGGATATATGACTGTTTTAATGTGCAGGCGGTACCGTAAAAGTGACTAGTCTTTTGAGTGATAAAATTGTACTGGCAGGCGGTGCCGGGCTGGTTGGCCAGAACCTCGTTGTGCGCCTGAAGGAAAAGGGTTACACACAACTGGTAGTACTGGATAAGCATCAGGCCAACCTGGCAATCCTGGAGCACCTCCATCCCGACGTGCTGGTCGAGTGTGCAGATTTGTCGCAGCCGGGCCGGTGGCAGCAGCACATCGCCAGCGCCGATGTGGTGGTGATGCTGCAGGCGCAGATCGGTGGCAATCGTTACGCCGAGTTTGAGCACAATAATATTGACGCGACGCGCCTTGTGCTCGCCGCCATCGATAATGATGGCGGGCCCTATCTGGTCCATATCAGTTCCTCGGTGGTCATGTCAGTCGCCGACGATTTTTACTCGCAGACCAAGCGGCAGCAGGAACAGATAGTATTGGACAGCGGTCTGCCGTGCCCTGTATTGCGGCCGACTCTGATGTATGGATGGTTTGATCGCAAGCACCTCGGCTGGTTGTCCCGTTTTATGAAGAAACTGCCGCTGTTCCCGGTCCCAGGTAGCGGCAGGTATATGCGCCAGCCGCTGTACGTGGGTGATTTCTGTAATATCATCATGAGCTGCATTGAGCAGAGGCGGGCTGGAGGGGTCTTTAATATATCCGGCCAGGAGCAGGTCGATTACATCGATATAATCCGTGAAATCAAACGCACTACAGGATCCCGTTCTCGGATTGTGCATGTTCCCTACTGGCTGTTTCATTCACTCTTGGCCACCTGGGCGCTGTTTGACAGAAATCCGCCTTTCACCACACAACAGTTGGCGGCGCTGTGCGCTGATGATGAGTTCGAAGTTATCGACTGGCCTGAAATCTTCGCCGTGCGCTCAACGCCTTTTAAGGAGGCGGTCGATGAAACCTTTAATCATCAGTCATATAGCCAGGTCGCGCTGGAGTTCTGACCATGAGTAAACGCGTAGCCGTTCTCGGTGCAGGCCCTATGGGCCTGGCGGCGTCCTATGAACTGGTCAGGCAGGGGTATAGGCCGGTCATTTTTGAGGCGGATGACCGCGTTGGCGGCATGACGGCGGCGTTTGATTTTTCAGGCACGAGCATAGAGCGTTACTACCATTTCCACTGCACCTCCGATTCCGGCTTCCTGCAAATGCTGGAGGAGCTCGGCATAGCGGACAAGATGCACTGGATAGAAACTAAAATGGCCTATTGGTACCGGGGTAAACTGCAGCCTTGGGGTAACCCTATCGCGCTATTAAAGTTTGATGGCCTGGGTTTGGTCGCAAAAATCCGCTACGGCCTGTTCGCTTTCCTGTGTACCAAAAGGAATGATTGGCGGCCACTGGATAACGTCAACGCCAAAGAGTGGATCATGCGTTGGGTGGGCACCCAGGCCTATGAAGTCATGTGGGAGCGTCTGTTTGCCTACAAGTTCCACCATTTCACCGACAATCTTTCCGCCGCTTGGATATGGAGCCGGATTCGCCGCCTGGGTCGTTCGCGCTATAACCTGTTTAAGGAGAAACTGGGCTACCTGGAGCATGGCTCGCAAACTTTCCTCAACGCGGCCGCCGCCTATATCGAAGCTCATGGTGGCGAGATCCGCCTGCAATCTGCGGTGACCCAAGTACATATTCGCGATGGCGCGATATACGCGGTCGAGAGCAATGGTTTGGTGGAAGAGTTTGACCGGGTCATCAGTACGATTCCGCTGCCTTATGTGCCGCGCCTGATCCCCGATCTTCCCGATGCGATACTGGATGCATTTCGCTCGGTCAACAACATTGCGGTGGTGTGCGTTATCGTCAAGCTGGCGAAACCGCTGTCTGAAAATTTCTGGGTCAATATCAACGACCCGCACATGGATATTCCTGGCCTTGTTGAATACACCAACCTGCAGCCGCTTGATCACCACGTGGTTTACGTGCCTTACTATTTGCCGGGCGACCACCCGAGTTTTGCTGAGCCCGATGAGTGGTTTAACGAGCGGGTATGCGGCTATCTCAAGACCAT
This sequence comes from uncultured Halioglobus sp., assembly GCA_905480565.1. Lineage (GTDB taxonomy): Bacteria > Pseudomonadota > Gammaproteobacteria > Pseudomonadales > Halieaceae > Marimicrobium. The sequence continues at coordinate 4,189 of CAJQQW010000147.1, forward strand.
AAATCCTGCGCTTACGGAACAGGATATTATCGATGTGCGCAGCAGCCGTTATAGATTTGCCCAGCCTATCTGTGAGCCGGGTTTCAGTCAGAAGTTGCCGTCGATGCAGCTTCCGATCAAAGGCTTGTGGGTGGCAGATACTTCCTACTACTATCCTGAGGATAGGGGTATATCCGAGAGCATTGATTTAGGCCGCAGGCTGGCGTCTATGGCTATTGCGTGATTAAGCTTTTCCTATCCAAGCAGTTTGCCGGATTTTTGCTGGTGGGAGGGTTGGCAGCGCTTCTTCACTGGCTAGCCCGTATCATGTTGAGCCTTACCATGCCCTATTACTGGGCGGTATTTTTCGCCTACGCTGTCGGCATGGCTATCGCCTTTGCATTGAATAGCCTTTACGTTTTTCCCAAATCGGATAAACCGACCCGCAAACAGGCCCGGGATTTCCTGGCGATCAACCTGATATTTTTGCCTGTCGTATGGTTTTCCTCCCTGTGGTTGAACGAGTGGCTCACGGGACACGGTGTTCTGCAGTACTCCGAAGAGGTCGCCCATGGCATTGCAATCACGCTGCCTGTAATGGCATCATTCCTGCTCTACAAATTCTTCGCGTTCAGTGAAAAGTATTATGGATGATAAGCATCTGGCTGAGCTATACCGGAACCGCTTCGCGGAACGGGAGCTAGACAGGAAAAATGCTATCTGGAAAGTCATCTGCTCCAACTATTTTCAGCAATTCGTGGCGCCTTCGGATACCGTGGTGGATGTGGCTTGTGGCTATGGTGAATTCATCAATAATATCGCCGCAGGAAATAAGATTGGGGTCGATCTCAACCCCGATTCCGAGCGACAACTGGCAGAAGACGTTCGCTTTATCTCTCTCAGCGCTACAGAAATAGCCTCGCAACTGCAGGGGCAGGCCGATGTGGTATTCACCTCAAACTTTCTGGAGCACCTGCCGGACAAGGGAGCACTGGAGCGCCTGCTGGACGGGATACTGCTGACCCTAAAGCCCGGTGGATGCTACTTGATCATGGGCCCCAATCTGCGTTACCTGCCCGGTGAGTACTGGGATTTTTACGATCATCACCTGGGCCTCACTCACGCGTCGCTATGTGAGATCTTGGCAATAAAGGGCTTCGAGATCGAACGCTGCGTGGATCGCTTCCTGCCCTACACTACCCAGGGTGCATTGCCCACGCACCCGCTTTTAGTTCGCGCCTACCTCGCATGGCCGCTGGCTTGGCGGTTTCTCGGGAAACAGTTTTTGATCGTTGCTCGCAAGTCTGCCGGGGATGCCAAGTCCACTTGAGGGGGCATGCATGCTTGAGCACTAGCGTGGCAGGCTCAAAAGCCAGAGGATGGACTAAGGGGCGGCGGTGGTCAGTGCACACCTCATACAAAGACAGTGATGTGCATCGACGTTTTTCAAGATGCGTCGTCTATCGCGCTCTGCAGGTAATTTTGCAGACCGACTTTCTCGATGAGGCCCAGCTGGGTTTCAATCCAGTCCACGTGCTCTTCCTCGGACTCGAGGATGTCTTCGAGCAGTTCCCGCGACACGTAATCCTTTACTGACTCACAGTAGGCGATGGCCTCCCTGAGGTCGGGAATCGCTATCATTTCCAGCTGCAAGTCGCATTTTAGCATTTCTGCGGTATTTTCGCCGATAAGCAGTTTGCCTAAATCCTGCAGATTGGGCAGACCTTCGAGAAACAGGATGCGTTCGGTGAGCTTGTCCGCGTGCTTCATTTCGTCGATAGATTCTTCATACTCGTGTTCGGCCAGCTCCTTCAGGCCCCAGTCTTTGTACATACGTGAGTGCAGGAAATACTGGTTGATCGCTACGAGCTCGTTGCCCAGGATTTTGTTGAGATGTTCAATGACTTTTGCATCGCCTTTCATGGTGTAACTCTCGCTCTCGTAAAGATGCGCAGTATGCGACGAGCGCAGCGCTTCGTCAATTATAAGCTATTGATTTATAAGGATTAATGAGAATGAAAATCAGCGCCATTCGCAGTTATGTCACCCCGTGAGTGCCCTGGTTATCTCGATGACCAGCGAGACGTTTTGAGTCCATGCCCAACTATAATAACGCGCGTTTGGCGAGGGTGCGTACTTGGAAACCGGTCGTCCGATCCCGAGCCGAATATGAGCGGTATTCTCTTCGCAAACGGGAAGATGCAAACCACCCAAACTTTTGATGGAAACGGTTTGGCAACGTTTTTGAAAAAACAGAATATTCAGAATGTGACTGGACAAAGGGGTGAGTGTCGGCGATGCTAAGCGATGAGTTTGGCTTTATTGAGCGCCATTACTGAAACAATAAGAATGGTGCTGGGGCATTAATCCTAGATTGTCATATGCTGGTGAACACTCCAATAGATTTAATCGTGGGATATAACTGTTAATTTGCCTGAACTGGGTACACATAAAGACGTTTCGGAGAGCGATAGACCTCTCGTTGTTGATCTGGATGGCACCCTCATCCGCACCGACTTGTTATATGAATCGGGCCTCAAATTGGTCCGTGACCGACCCCTTGCCGCCCTGCAAATGCCGTTCAAGCTGCGCCACGGGAAGGCAGCCTTGAAACAATATGTGGCCACGCATACTGACGTCTGTGCGCAGTCGCTACCCTATAATGAGGCGTTATTGTCGTGGTTGCGTGAAGAGCGGAGCAGAGGGCGGCGGTTGATTCTTTGCACAGCTTCCAACGAAAAGTTTGCTCGGGATGTGGCCGAGCACCTCGATCTATTCGACGATGTCGTAGCCAGTGATGCTGACACTAACCTGAAAGGTGACGAAAAAGCCAAGGCGCTCTGCAACCGCTTCGGACGGGGTGAATTTGACTATGCCGGTAACTCCAGCGCAGACCTGGCCATCTGGGAATGTGCGTCCAAGGCAATACTCGTCAATGCCAGTGCAGCGCTGGCTAGTGAGGTCACCGCCCGCTTCACGGTGGACAGGGTGTTTCCCTCGGCTCTGGTGCAATGCGCCGACTGGCTGCGAGCCCTGCGGCTACAGCAGTGGTTGAAGAACTTGTTACTCTTCGCGCCTATGCTGGCGGCGCATCGTGTGCTGGAGCCCAGTGCCTTGTGGATCTTGCTGGTGGCATTTTTCTCCTTCGGTTTGTCCGCCTCCGCAACTTATTTGATGAACGACTTGCTGGATCTGGAGAGCGACCGGCTGCATCCGCGCAAGCGCTACCGTGCGCTGGCCGCCGGTCTTATTTCGGCCCCGCGCGCAATATTGGTTAGCGCGAGCCTGCTTGCCATCGGTCTGCTCTTGGCCACAGCCGTTAGCGTTCAGTTTCTGCTTTGCTTGGCCTGCTATCTGTTGTTGACCTGCTGTTATTCCTGGTTCCTGAAGCGTCTGATCCTGCTGGATTGCCTGACTCTGGCCATGTTGTACACGCTGCGCATTATCGCCGGCGGCGCCGCCCTGCAGATGGGTATTTCCTTCTGGTTGCTGTCGTTCTCCGCCTTCCTGTTCCTGTCTCTGGCGTATGTAAAACGCTATGCCGAGATCGAGGTGCAGTTGCGCGAGGGACGTGACAAGATTCACGGCAGGGGCTACCTCACTGCTGATGCGCCGCTGCTGCGAACACTGGGTATCAGCGCCGGCTATGCCGCCACACTGGTATTGGCTCTGTACCTTGACAGCGATGAGATCAGGGTGTTGTACGCCAATCCGCAAATTGTGTGGGGAGCGGTAATGATATTGCTGTACTGGGTCAGCTGGGTTTGGATGCAGGCGCACCGGGGGCGCATGCAC
>CAJQQW010000148.1 GCA_905480565.1 uncultured Halioglobus sp.
TGCAGCTCAAGGCGAACGGCGTAGAGCTTCACGTTGCCCACCAGGGCGCCGGCTCACTCGTGGTAATGTGCCATGGCTACCCGGGTTTGTGGTTCAGTTGGCGACACCAACTCAAGGTACTGGCTGACGCAGGCTTTACCGCGGCTGCAATAGACATGCGCGGATATGGCGGCAGTTCCCGTCCGCGGGAAGTTAATGCCTACGGTTACGACAAGCTCAGTGCCGATGTGCTCAGTGTGCTCGATTACTTCGGCTATGAGCAGGCGGTGCTCATTGGCCATGATTTTGGTGCGAATCTCGCTTGGCACATGGCAGTGCACTATCCGTCCCGAGTCCGGGCCGTCGTGGCTCTTTGTGTCCCCTACGATATGGATTTAGCGGGAGGCGGCGATGTGCCTCCGTCACAGCTATATGCTGCGATTGCTGAACAGCATTTCTTCCATATGCACTACTTCCAGAAGGAATGCGTGGCGGAGCGTCATTGCCTCGGTCGCGAGCGCGAGTTCTTGACAAAGCTGTTCTGGGCTTTATCGGCGGAGGGAAAATTACTGGATTGGCAGAGTTTTCCCTCCGAGGGAACGCATTATATCGATGTCCTCGAAGAGCCTCCCGAACAGCTGCCCTGGTCATGGCTGTCCGTTGAGGATATGAACTATTATGTCGCGCAGTATTTGGCTGCCGGTCCGGACCTGACCTTTATAGGAGGAGCCAACGCCTACCGGGTCATGGATTACAACTGGCATCTGCAGCGCAGTCGCGCCCATGCAAAAGTAACGGTTCCCGCTCTGTTCGTCGGCGGCCAGGAGGACCCGGTGACGAGTATGGCCGGGAGTGCGGCCTTCGAGCATATGCGCGCCAGAGTCGAGGATTTACGTGGTGTGGAATTGCTCGCCGGTGCGGGCCATTTTGTGCAGCAAGAGAAGCCCGAGCCACTGAACAGTTTACTGATAGAATTTCTAGGGGGACTGCAGAGCTGCCCCTGACAGCTGCTTGTATAACTGCTGGTAGTTGCGGTTTCGCGGTGCAATACGGGTGAGTGTCCGCGCATAACCCAGCGCCTCTTCACGCAGCCCCTGTTCGTTGCTGTAATTGGCCAGGGCCAGCAATACATCTACGTTTTCAGGTGTATTGCGGAGCAGGCTTTTGAGCTCCACGAGGGCTTGCATCGGATCACCCAGGTCGTGCAGTGCGATAGCGTAGACAAAGCGGTGCCGGGTGCCGCTGGTTTCGAGTTCCGCAGCCTGGCGTAAGTAATCCAGGGCAAGGTCTGGCTGTCCGTTGCGCGTTTCAAGCAGGCCCAATGAGTGCAGTATAGGTCCATTCTGCGTATCGATGGAGAGTGCCTGGCGCAAAAGGGTACGCGCTTCGTTATCTTTATTGCGACTGCGCAACAGGTCGGCCAAGTTGAGATAGGCGGGTATGAGTTGCGGGTTGAGGTACAGGGCCTCACGGTAGGCCGCCTCCGCCTCTGCTTCGTTACCCCGGGCTACATGGAAAATGCCGAGTTGTAGCTGTACTCCGGGCATGTCAGCGTCCATAGCCAAGGTGTTTGTATATTCCTTGAAAAGCGTTTGCAGCGCGTTGACTTGCTCGGGAGAAATTTGGTCGAATGGCACGCTCGCAAGACTGGCTGCCACCTCCATGCGCACTGTCTTTATATCGTCTTCCAACATGGGCTGTAGCAACTGGTAGCGCTGGTGTACTGGCAGGAATTCGAGCGCCCGCACCGTACTGGCGCGCAGCAGCGGGTCGTCGTCATAGAGCATCTGTGTCGCGCTTTGCAATGCCTCCCGTCCGCCTGATTCTCCCAGTGCTTCCATCGCCACCCCGCGCCAGGTGGGTGCCGCATCTGGATCCGCTGCAATCTGGGCAAGCTGCGGTACTACCCGGGTATCTCCGCCGATTGCTCTGGCAAACGCCCTTGCAGGATGGCGACCTGTGTCGCTGAACGTCACGCCCCATTGCCGCAGTGCGTCGAGTGACCAGCGGGCATCCTTATCTTGATGGCACTGGTTACAGGCATTGGGTGTATCCATTACGAGGGACAGGTCAGGTCGTGGTACACGCATACTGTGATCGCGCCGGGCGTCAACTCCCATATACACTGTCTCCGGCATGTGACAATTCGCACACAGAGCCCCAGTGGAGTTCTCGCTGTGGTGGTGGTGTGCGGGGGTATCGTATTGCGAAGGTAGGTGACACTGGGCGCATACGCCATTTCCTGGTGCCCGCAGTGCCTGGCTGTGGGGTTCATGGCAATTACTGCAGACGACTCCTGCCTGATGCATCTTGCTTTGTATAAATGAACCATAGACGTAGACCTCGTCGCGGATCTGTCCGTCCGGATGGTACAGAGGCCATTGCGGCAGCGCCGGTCGGTGAGTGTCCATTAACGGCGCGCCATAATGATAAGTTCCCAGGGTGCCCCGCCGTGAGTGGCAGCGACCACAGCTATCTATTTGGCTGTTGCCATTGATGGGCGAGCTGCGCTGCGCGATGCTGGCGCCATCGGGTAGGCGCCAGGTCCCTCGCTGGGATAGTGCCGTGGGGAAGCCACCATTTTTTGCCCCGTCGAGTTTGCCATCGGCAACCAGCGACAAGTGATCTTCGCCGGGGCCATGGCAGGCCTCGCACCCGACGTTGATTTCCTCGTAGCGTGTATCAAAGCTGCGCGAATCAGCACGGTAGTTTTTATGTACATCTGTACTGTGACACTCTGCGCAGCGTGTGTTCCAGTTTTGGTAAGGGCCTGTCCAGTGCAGCGGGTCGGCATAGTCGATGGTCTCATCGGGATAGAGATGGTACCAGCGCTGTCCACCGGTCTCTGCCGGGCGTGAATCCCAGGCGATACTCAGGGCTTGTAGACGGCCGCGGGAGAGAGGCAGAAGGTATTGTTGCAATGGATAGTGACCGAATACGTAGACCACCTCGAAGTCCTTGAGCTTGCCGTCTTCGCCATCGGTATTGACCATAAATTTGTCGCCGTCGCGGAAAAATCGCGTGGTGACACCGTTGTAGACAAAAGACGTATTGTCAAAATCACCCAGCACACTATCCGTGGTGGGCAGCTGCATGGCGAGGTCATGATCGGACCCCAGCCACAGGGCGTGCTCTGTTTCATGACAGGACTGACAGGCATCGCTGCCAACGAATGCCGTGGCAGAGCCGCTAAATAGCAACGCAGTGACGAGAAAGAGGAGTGAAAAATACAACAGGGGGACAGCCGCAGATTATTCAGGAAATGTAGGTTAACAGGCCTATGGAGTGATGGACAGTTCCGGATGGCCTTCCTTATTATGTGCTGCAATAGCGAATTCGAAGAGGTCAATACAGTTTGAAGCTGGGTATTTTAAAAGCGGATACGGTCAGGCCAGAGCTGGCGGTGAATTTCGGTGAGTATCCGGACATGTTCATGGCGCTGCTGACAGCACAGGCGCCCGACTTGCACTGCAGGGTATATGATGTAGAACGCGGCGAGTACCCGGATGAGCTCGACGAGGTAGATGCTTACCTGATCACGGGGAGTAAAGCGAGCGTCTACGATAAGACACCCTGGATCCTCAGCCTGACAGATTTTGTGCAGGAACTACACCGCCGACGTAAGAAACTGGTGGGCATCTGCTTTGGTCATCAACTGGTTGCGCAAGCGCTGGGCGGAACGGTCGAGAAATCACCCAAAGGCTGGGGCGTCGGGCTGCATACCCACCGCTTTTCAAGCCTGCCCTGCTGGCATGACCAGGGTGACAGGAATCTCGATATTCTGGTCAGCCATCAGGACCAGGTGGTGCGTGCCGCAGCCGGGGCGCGGGTGCTGGCCTCCAGTGAGTTTTGTGACAATGCTGTGTCTCAGGTTGGTGAGCACATCCTCACGCTGCAGGGCCACCCGGAGTTTACTAAGGATTATGCTCGCGCGTTGATGACGGCGCGGCGAAATCTTCTGGGCGAAGACCTGTTGCAGGCTGGAGTGGCGTCTTTAGACAAAAAGCCGCAGGGCTCCCGCGTGGCTGCGTGGATTATAAACTTCATTTATGAGCGGAACTGAACTCGCTATCTTTTTTTGACACGGCATTGCTGTAATGCTGCAGTCGATCCGACCAGCGGTCCTGGAACACTCCAAGCACGTCGCGACATTTCACGCCGGTGCGGAAATGAATGACGGCGTTTTCGCAACGATCTGCGAGGTCAGGCCGACGGGTTACGGCATATTTTTCGGCGCCTACGTCATTGCTGTGGCTGGGTCTTTTGCCCTACCGGGTGTTGCGGCCAGGCTTGTATAGGGAGATGAAGGAAAAAGCCCTGTCTACCAACTGCCGCTATTGTCCATGGAGTTCCATGGTTCCTGGGGCTCAAGCGGCTTTCCCGCTTGCAGAAGCTCTATAGAAATGCCGTCCGGGCTGCGCACAAACGCCATGTGGCCATCACGCGGAGGCCGATTTATGACAACGCCCTTTTCCATGAGTCTCTGGCAGGTGTCATAGAGGTTGTCCACCTGATAGGCGAGGTGCCCGAAGTTGCGGCCTCCATCG
>CAJQQW010000149.1 GCA_905480565.1 uncultured Halioglobus sp.
GACCAAAGCTGACATAAAGGATTCGCTAGTTAACAGTCAGGCAGGAATGCAAGACGATGCGCATGCGCGAAATATCTACTCCCGCCGTGGACAGGTCCGCGATGCTTGTGAGCGGCTGGCTTTGGAGCACTGTTTCGCGGCTTCATTTATGGCGTCTTATGCACGATGAGTGTTTCGGCAGAGCTTAAACACTCTGTCTGGTCTATGCAATAGCATGAGCCCGGTCAGTCAGGATGAAAGAACTGTATACCGATGCGCCTGAGCCAGAGAGCAGACAGCGCCATACCGGGTACCGGGCTTGGGGGAGGCTCCTGCAGTTCGTGCCGCAGTTCCACTTCGAGAGTCTGGTTGTCACCGAGAGATGAGGCTGGCAAACGAATTTCACGGGAAAACGAACTCAAATTCTGCCAGCCGAAATCCACGCCATTGACCTTTACCTGCGTTCTTGAATTGCTCTTTGTGTAGCGTCCCTTCAAAAAGACTGCAACCTCTCCGCGAGGGCGTGTCGACATCCAAAAAGGCAGTCTGAAACGCAGCAGGGAAGTCTCACCAAGACTCCAAGCCCCTTCGTCTATATGCCCCCATCCAGTGGTCAGTATCCCCTGTGAAGGCCGTGGATGGGGTTTCTTTGTAGCGAACAGCATGGGTATCTCGATAAGGGCTGCGAGCTTGCGCGTCCGCATCTCCACTTGCGCCGAAAGGCTCGAAAGATTGTCAGTGGTGGCGCAATCTGGTGGTGTTTGAAAAAGTGGTGACAGTTCTGTGCCTATGATGCCGGCTATAGCGGCGTTGGAACGCCTGTAGTGCCGGCGGATAGCACTGACTCTCTCGGGCGAAAGAAAGTAGCGTGTTCCGGGACCTTCAGAATCCACCAGAGATTGTAGTGAGAATGACATTGCCTTTCGGCAGAGACGCGCGCTGGAATTATTATCGAATTTGTTTAACAGAATAGCGCTCTCGACGTCCAGACTGGGATTGGAAAAGTGCTCCACCTTGCAGAAATGATGGTCGGGGGATAGCCCCAGGGAAGAAAGGAAATCATCCACCACGCTCTCGCGCACCAGTTTGTCGCGCTGAAATTCCCGCACGATGACTCGCCCCGGCTGGATAACGCGCATCCACCGTTGCAGCAGGCGTGCATAATTGCGCGTTCTGGAGCAGCAGTGCATCCGCGCGCGAATTCCCCTTAGCGACAATGCGCCTCGTTGAAAGTCTTCAATAGTTAGCAAGCTGCCGTCTGTCTTTAGCTCCTGCAAGTAGCCAGTCTGTGTAATATCTGCTTGCTCTCTCAGATAGACCAGCAACCAGACGTTATCCAGAGGGAGCGTGTTTATGAGTTTCGCTATTTCTTGCGAACTCATATAACTCATTCCCTCCCAGGACAGCAGAGCACTGTTATAACCACTAGCCTGTGCGCCAGCCAGCTCTTTCGCTAGTTCTGACAGGCCTTCAGGGTCAAGGGTGCTTAGCAGTTTTGAATGACCGTTGTCTTTGCCAAGGCCTGTCAGTGGCACATAGACACTCCGATCCAGCAACCACTCCCGATTGGCGTGAACATGCATCTGTATAGCGGTTGTGCCGGTCTTGTCGGTGCCGATGTGGAGTATCAGTTTCATTGTAAGCCCGGGGCTGTTCCTGCCGGCGGTTATAAATTGCTCTTCTGACTCATCATAACCGACACGGCGTGTGCATCAAGCGGTGCAAGGAGATCTGCAACCGGGTGTTCACTCTTTTGCTGCAGAAATTACGGATGATATCGCCAATGGCATATAGTGTTAGCAGCTGGTCGCCTGTCCGGGTCTGAGACAGGTTGCTCGCTGATGTGGCGACGTCAGTTTATGCATATTCTGAGGGAGGAACCTCCCCCTGGCAGCGGGGCGGTTAACTCAAGAAAGATTTCGCAGCGCCCAGCAGTCCGTCGACGCCGCCTGCTGCCTCCAGAAGGCTGCCGCCAGCGCTCGATTTATCGATGAGTTGGGGTAGCAGTTCAGCCAGTCCCGCAGCGGCCGAACCTGAGTCTGTGCCAATTTGGGACGCAAAAGCTGAAAGCTGCTCACTACCAAGAAGAGTCTGCACGCTTTCTGCCGAGATCGGCGAATTTGCGCCGTCTCCCAGCCAGGAACCGAGAATGTCACCAAAGTCGCCCGAAGAGGCCATCTGACCAGCGATTCGGGCAAGCTCGATGCCTCCCTGGCCATCACCCAGAAGACTGGAGAGCGCAGTCGATGCGGTATCTGCATCTATTTGCGTGCCCAATTTTTCTGACATCAGTTGAACACCAAGTTGAAGTACATCCATTGTGTAAATACCTTTTTCTTATCAACCATTTTTCTTTTAGGAAAAAAATTCCCATGGAGCAGCGCAAAAAATTTAATCAAGTGCTTCCGCACTCAAATTTTTTGATGTTTCGCGGTTGTATCTTACAAGTTTAGAGTGCTCACCAGAGCACTCTAAACTCTGTTGAAAGTAACAGCCTCAGGCGCTTGTTAACTCAGAGGTGCAGTTTGGGCATCGTGTGGCCTTGAGCGATATGCTGGTAAAGCAATGGGGGCACTCTTTTTCGGTCGGATCTTCAGGCGCTTCTTCCTCTTCAGCTTGCATCTTATTTATACTTTTTATAAGAAGAAAGACGGCGAATGCAACGATTAGAAAACTGATAACTGAGTTGATAAACACACCGTAACTTATAAACACTGCTCCTGCTTCTTGTGCGCCGATCAGTGTTTCGTAGGGTCCGGCAGTTGCTCCATCTTTCAAGGTGATGAAAAAGTCGGTGAAGTCGACTCCCCCGAGTAGTAAACCGATGGGCGGCATAATCACATCGGCGACGAGACTCTTGACGATCGTGCCAAATGCGCCACCGATGATGATACCGACTGCCATGTCGACAACATTACCCCGCATTGCAAACTTCTTAAATTCTTCGAGCATCTCACAAACCTCCAGATATTAATGGCCGCCATTCAGCGAAAGGGCGATCAGAAAAAAGTAACATTTTTTATTGTGCGCAGAGTACACGTTTCCATTATAGACCAGAGAGCTTACGTTATGCGATGAGACAGTTGACTAATCTGGGTAACTGTTGGAATTACGAACGACTCATGGCGCCAAAGACGCTCGGATTGAAGCGGCTTTCTGGTTTGTGCAGGCCGGGCTGCCGTCCATTGGTATACCGTATTCCTGTGCAAGGTATTAACTTCTCGGGTTCGGGAGCGTATGGAAGGGGCAATAGAGAAGTGCGTGTAGTTTGATATGCAGTATTGTCGCAGCTATAGCTGCCGCTGAGGCTCCAGAAATTCACAGAATAACAACACGCCCATGCATGAAGAGGCATGGCGGGCTCTGGCAACAAGCCGCCGGCCTTGGTGGACATCGTGTCGGGGAGCGCTGTAGATCCCGCACAAAGGCCATATTTAAAGCATGGGAATAGGATTGCCTGCGTTCGACAATTACCGTGTTTGGGTGGCGACTGATGCGGCTCTAGCTTGATCGGCGTTTTTCAAGAAAGCTCCTGAGCCGTTCTTGCGTCGACGCAGATGTTGCTGTGGTGCAAAAATCATCGACCGCCATAGCTATGTCCTCACGATAGCCTCTATCACTTGCTCGAACCAGGGCCGCGCGTGCTGCGCGAATCGCGTCGGGCGGTTTACTGACAAATACTGCAGCCATCTCTGCAGCATTTTTCAGTAAATCTGAATCGACTGTGCATCGATTGACGAGCCCGATGCGCTCCGCTTCTATTGCAGAGAATGTCCGTCCCGAAAAAAGCAACTCAAATGCCCGTGGCCGACCGATCAGCCGAGGTAAGTGTGACAGGTGAATTGCCGGCAGTAAGCCAAGATCAATCTCCGGATAGCCGAAGGTTGCACTTTCTGCGGCGAGAATGAGATCACAAGAAATCGCCAGGGTCATTCCCCCGCCCCGCGCCGCACCTCCGACTGCCGCGATAGAAGGTTTGCCCAGGCCACATTGCACGTCCCACAGTTGCACGTACAGGCGATCCAGGAAATTTCTTATCTCGTCACGGGATTTGCCTAGCAGTATTTCGATATCAAGGCCCGCGGAGAAGCGATCAGGTATGGCGCTACTGATGATAATCGCGCGCACCGCATCATCGGCGCCAGCGGCAGTGAGAGCTGAAAGAATATCATCCAGGAAATCTATACTAAGCGCGTTAACCGGTTCTCGGTTCATTACGATATGGGCAAGATCACCGTCCACCCGGTATGTGACAGAGTTCATGAGGCGTTGTCGCCCTGGTAGACGAGGTTGCGTTCGATAAGGTCCATAATGGCGTCTGTGCTATAGCCGGCTTCTTCCAGTATCTCGATACTGTGTTGCCCATGCAGTGGGGGCGGGGACTCTACGGATCGCGGTTCGTTGTTGAACATAGCCGGGGAGCCCACGAGCGGCAGGTCACCCAATGTGGGGTGATTCGTATTAACGATCTGGCCCCTGGCCACAGTATGCGGGTGGGCGACGGTTTCATCAAAACTGTAAATAGGGGCGCAGGGAATGCCCGCATTACCCAGTCGCTCGAGCCAGCAGGTGATACTTTCTTTAACTAATTCGTGCTGCACCAATTCTGCGGTAACGGAGTAGTTCCGAACCCGATCAGCATTGGTTTTTAG
>CAJQQW010000150.1 GCA_905480565.1 uncultured Halioglobus sp.
CAGGGTTCTGTGCAGGGCTTTGTCATTACCGGAGCGCGGCTGGAAGGAACCGGCGAGGGCGATAAAGCGATGACCGCCAGTGACGAGGTAGCCCTGGACGGTGGTGTCGGGGTGGTCATGACCAAGATCAAAAGCATCAGATCATACCCGGAGTTGCCTGCGTTGCCCTCGTCAGCGGTCTTGCGCAATCGCTTCCTGCAGGAGGATCTCGACTTGCGCTACACCGAGCTCTATTTGTGGGGTGCCATTATGATGCGGGCGATCACCGCGGCATTCGACGACGATCTTTTCCTGCCCGGCCCCGTTATTGCTTACGGCGGTTCCAAGAACGGCATTACCCCGCTGGTTTCATCCATTCATGACGAGCGCATCGTTGCGGTACGGAGCAACGTTGCCTTCACGGCCCGCACACCTTTGCGCGCCAACGACCCGCTCGCCATTGCCGGCGTTGCCGCTGCGGACAGCGATTTCGACACCGCTGTCGCAGGGGGTTTGCCCGCTGGCGATCAGCCGTGGCCCTACTACTACAAGGCCTATCGATCCAACGCCGGCTTGTTGGACGACGCGCTAGCCTTCGGCTGGTCCGAAGCCGAGGTCCAGGCCAGCTTGGACCGTGTCGCAGACGATTTGTATGTAAGCGAGAACTGGGATGAGCTGGCAGCCCGCGGTGTCAGTTACTTCAGCCTCCCTGGCTCGCATGATTGGGTGGCGTATGATGTGCCTGGCACCGCCACCATCCTGCCCAACCTGCGCACCTATATCGTGCCCAACGGCGGCCACGATCGTCCCGGTCATCCGGAGGCGCCTGACGACAGCGTCGATGCCGCCTTCTTCGCTGAGCAGCTTTTCGGGGCTGACGGCGGACTTGAAATACCTGAGATCTCTACCGTGGTCAACGGTGACACCCTCGAGGTGACAGTGACTTTCCCGGACGGCGGCGTACCCGAGGATAGCCGGATTTTCTGGATGTATGAGCGTGAACCCGATGGTTCATCCTGGTACCTCTATGATCTGTTTCCTGAAGACAACTGGACTGCGATGAGCGGTACCGGTAGTGCCGTCACTGCCTCTATCCCGCTCGAGCCCGGTCGCACGTCGATCGACCTGATCACGACGCATACGGTCACCGTCGGCGGCAATGTTATCCCCATCAGCGCCCCTTACACCCGCGTGGCGCTGGGCAATGAAACCCTCGCCAACATGGTTGATAATTTTGATGGTGGTAACACCACCTATCCGTGGGCAGAGAATGGGACGTGGTACATCAGCGGGGAGACCTATAACCAGGATAATATTACTGGATATAAGCAGGCTTATGCCGGCAATCCTGCCTGGACTGATTATACTTACACGGCGGATATGATCACGGTCAGCAGCGCTGATCCCGCTGCCGAGTCTTACGCCAATTCACTTGCGTTCAGGGTGTCCGATAATAAGAATCTCTACTTCGCCAGGCTGAAGACGAATGGAGCGCTGGAATTACGCAAAAGAGTTGGCGGGACGACTACTTTGATCGCATCGGTACCGACGGGGTACTCTCCTTTCATCTGGCAGAACTACAAGATTGTAGTGGCGGGCGAGTCTATTCAGGTGTCGATCAATGGCGAGCTGCTTATTGATGCCAGCGACAGCGATCATGCATCAGGCGCCATCGGTATTCGTACGAGTCGGTCTTCTACTTCTGTGGATAACGTGAGAGTCACGCAGCCGGCGGGTTGTTGAGCGCCATCACGTTGTAGCGTGTTTGCTTGGCATTGCGATGCTAGTGCTTCAGTTGAAAACCCGTTCATCAGGATTGCAGCGTTCTTTGAACATTCGCGAGTTGGGGTTAGGCCCAAAAGCTAAAGCGCCGGGGGCAGGCGTCCACAGCCATCATGCAATGGTTGGCAGAAAAAATGTTGGGTCCATGAGGGTTCGAACGGCAGCGTGGGATGCGTCGATTCAAATCAATGGAACAAGCCCATAGATTGGTCACTGCATAGTCTGCAACCTACAATATGAGTAATTCGGGGAGGCATTTAGTCATAACTGAATATTGTCGCGATCTCAGGATCGTTGTGTTTTTAGAATGAGGTAGATTGAAGAAGATGGTTTGCATGATATTTCAGGACTGTACTTCAATAGAAGCGGTGATTTAAGTGGTAAGCACTGGATGCAGACCAAGGTACGGTCGACGTTCTATTGCGCATACTACAAGGTTTTAAGAAACATAATCACCGCTGATCTTTGTGCAGCCGTGAGAGCAACAAAAGCCTGCTTGGACTCCTCAGCTTCCCCGCCATGCCACAGAATGGCCTCTTCAAGATTGCGAGCACGGCCATCATGTAAATAAGCCTCACCCCCGCTCACACCGGCAGTCAGACCGATGCCCCACAGCGGCGCGGTGCGCCATTCACCACCGCCAGCATCCGCCTCGTTCAGGGTAGAGGCCAAGCCCGGCCCCATGTCATGTAGCATTAAATCTGTATAAGGGTGAATCGTCTGGTTGCGCAATTCTGCATGCGGATGGTAGGGAGTAGTAGTGAATGTATTGACATGACAAGCGAGGCAGCCCGAGTCCGCAAACAGGGCTTCGCCCGCTAATGCTTCGGGGTCAGTCAGGCCGCGCCTCGCTCGCACGCCCAGTAGCGAGACATACGTTGTCAGCGTGTCCAGATGTTCATCGGGCAGCTCCGCGCCAGAGGCACCGCAATCCATTTGCATCGGGCCACAGTCAGGAGCCGGAAAGGTGGAAGTCATGACGCCGAGGTCGGTATTCAGCGCAGACGCGACCTGATGCCGCACAGACGCCTGCGAGGCTTTCCAGCCAAAACGCCCCAGTCTTAACTGTCCTGACTCGGGGTCGCGCACGCGGCGCATGCGTCCAGAAATGCCATCGCCGTCCAGATCGTCGGGATCTGCCAGTGCTTCAATATCCTCTTCTCTAATCGCCTCCAGCAGCCCCATTCCCACCAGCTGCGGTGCAATGCGTACCGAAAACTGCTCCGGCTCGACGCCCAAAAATGTATAGATGGGGCGACGCAGCCCCATGGTTTCCTGCCATGCTTGCAATAGGATGCCTGCCTCGGCGTTGCCTGTGCTGGACTCTGGCTGCAGTACCTTACCAATGGCCGGGTGGGGATTGCCTCTTACGTCAGCGACTTTGACGACGTAGCGCGTTAACGGTTGTCCCTCCTCAGGCGGTAATGCGCGGCCGTTGCGGATGTGGCAAGACACGCAGGAGTGGTTGATATAATGGTTGCCTAACAAACCAGCCAGCGCGTCGAAGGCCGGATTTTGTGGCGATTCGTTGTGCCCTCCATCCTCGAAATCAGTATGATGCACTCTGCGACCCAAGACGAAATTCTGGCCGTTGAGGCTGGACAAGTTAGTCGCCATTTGTAGAAAGTGATTATCAGGTTCATTGGAATATTGATAAGGCAGAGTTGTCTTGCCACCCAGCCAGCCTGCCTCGGGGATGGCGAAAGAATCCTCTAACTGTGTCGAAAAATCACCGAAAACGCCACGAGCCTGCCACGGCACGAGTCCTTGTCCGACGATATACAGGTAAGTTGTCCCATAATAATTGTTACGACCGTTAGGCACGGCTTCCAAAAACTGACTCAATTCGAACTCGAGACGATCGCCTGGCTGAAGCGGTGCGTTGGTTTTACTGTTGTAAGCAACGCTGCGCGAGTAATGCGTATCATCAAGGGGAATCATCACGCCATTATCGTGATACTCAGCCACCGTATTGATACCACGATAGAAAAACCGCAGCTCTGCTTGGTTCGGGCTTAGCTGCCACTGCGTAGTGACATTAAACGTAATGGTGTCGCCGCCTCGCCCAATGGTGTCAATAATTTCTATGGCTGCAGTGCGGTGCTCCCAGTAATGTGCTAAATAGTGATCATATGCCTGGAATTCATCCTCCCGCGCATGCCGATCACGCGCTCGATCGGAAAACCGGGTAATTAATGCAGATGTCGTTGAAATTTGCTGAGCAGGCTCGAGCTGCGTGGATGTATCATAAAGCGGGATAATAGGTGGATTTGCCGCAGTAATTTCGCTGAAGTGGGCGATCAGCGGTGGGACTGTATCACCGTAGAACTTGCGGACTGCCTCCAGTGGCACTGAAAAACGACAACCATTGATCTGGGGTTTCTCGTCGGGGCAGTTCTCCCAGCGCTCAAATTCCCAGCCCGAACGTGGTGACGCCTGATACGTTTCGTCATAGTCCGCAGCAACATAGTTTTTTTCACAGGTCGTGGCGCGGGCATGATACTCCTCAAGACTGCAGCCCCGCGCTCCACTGACAGTGAGAATATCACCATCACCTACTATCTCGAGCGGATGGCTGCATCCCACTAACAGTGCGAGCACGGCAGCGCAAGAAACGCGTAGGGTGTTTCTATCTATCACTGATGCAATGAAGATTCGATATCATACTGATAGTCGCTCCAGCAGCACCGCTAGCATCCCGATGGAGGTGGAACCACAGGGTTCTCAAAGGGTGGACCTAAAGTATCTTCCAGGTGATCCTCTAGTGGGTCGCCAAGCACCACCATGCTTTGGAAATATTCCAGTACGCGTGGCTGTGATACCTCCAACGCCGGCCACTGTGGCCAGTCCCATGTATCATTCATGAAAGGTCGCATCTGATCATGACTAAGAACCGTGAGGTGATTCACGTCATGCGCAATAGCCACGCCCTCGATCGACAGCCAACCATGTGCGCGATCATGCATCCATCCTGCGTAATGCGGCTCCATTTTGAGCGTATTGATGAATGCATCGACGTGGTCATTTTCAGTAAGGTACGCAGCGAAACCCTCATGGCCGTAGGCAACCACCATGGCCATTACATCTTCAGTGGTTCCCAGTCTTGCCGTGCGCTCAATGTCGGCGATAACCTGGGGGTCAAACCCATCATCCGCCATCCAGCCGACCTTGGCGCCCTGCATCGCATACCAGAGGCCGACGCCCACCTGGTCATTGCCCCAGGCTTGCGTGTTGTTGGTCAAAGTGTTTGCAAATGCCCATGCGCCAACGTCATCAAGCGTCGCTGGCGCAAGGCCGATAAAAGCTCTCAGGTTATTGTAAGCAAGCAGTGCTTCCGTCGTAATCGCCGTCCTTCCACCGACAAGGCCTTCATGATCAGTATGATCACTGCCATAGGTGAGACCAAAAGTCGCCAAATCGATGAAGTCTCCCGTCGTCCCCGACTGTGGATGCTCCATGTGCGTGCTTGCATCGTCTGTAGGTGCGGTCTCGGGAAGCTGTGTCCGGTCGATGCAGAAACCGAAGGTCGTTGAAGCTGCAGGCTCTAATAGTTTATTCCACTCCCCTCCCACGACACGCCATGAGTGTGCCATTGCGCTGCCCTCATGATACGGATTTGTCAAATAGCTTATCTCGGAATTCCAGTAGTTGGTCACATAGCCGGGTAGATCAACGGTAATTTCCCAGGGACGACTGACCGAACTGTTGTTTGTTACCACACCCTCCCCACAGGCGCCCGAGCCCCAGTCTTCTGTGAAACTTACAATGACAGAAAATGGTGTTGAGGATTGTGCTGTTTCAGCGCTAGCGGCAGCGGCCGCAGCCCATACGGTGACTGTTAGGGCTGTCACGAAGCTTGTCTTTACGACGTCGGACCGGCTGTGTCGGCTTATAGCTAATTTCGTATTCCGGTGAGTCTTCTTATAATCAGATCGCATCACGTTTCCTCTGGTGTCGAACCGAAGCTATCATTCTAAATATCTGATTCGGTTCATATAATGGCTACGGATTGAACTTGTGGGTGTTACCAGCGCCCGGATTTTTTGCGCTTCTTTTGCCTGTCAGCGTCGTGTTATTCTCTTGCGTTAGACAATGCTCCCGGCTGTTGGTTCACACAGATGTCGATGAGTTAACGCCGTCGAGCTGACAGGGCCGCTGAATGGGGACCTTTCGGTGCCTTCGACGTCCGCCACCGATCAAGATCTACGCCACCCGCTCCTGAGCTGTCTCAGACCACAACGGGTGTGGTAAAACCCCAGCCGGTCTGCATCAAACGTATAAAGATTTACACTGAGTAACTGCAAGGGGAAACCGTAGAACTTAGAACGTGCAGGTGACCGCGTCGGGAAATCCGCATTACATCTGACTTACCCGGCGCATGTGTACGGCTGAGGCTAACGAGTAAAAAGCGCAAAGGTGTTAGAATTTTTCGAAGAAAAGACCCGAATATTATCGATTCTTGACCGACCTTTTCAGCTGCAGGGCTGGCTCTACTTTGGGTCTAACCTTCGTCACCGTTGCCTGAAATAGGGCGGGCTAGATCTCATTAGATTGAAGTCGTGAAGCGGTGGTTGATCTATCTTATGAGATCATGACCGCTCAGCGCGTCTAAAATTAGTTGTGGGCGTGTAGGGGAGATCGAGCGTGCTTATCAATCCCGGCGCGTGCTGACATACCGCCTCAATTGCGTTGATCATTCGCAATGCGGTGCATTGCACTCCGCCGGTGTTGTAGTCCCCATCACTGCCTTCGAGGAAGCACTCTAGCGTAACACTCGGGCTACCTTGCAATACGCATCTATGAACACCTTGCTTACCCGCTGGCGGCATCGGCCAATGGGGCGCAATGTCATGCCGAAGCCGGTTGACATGCTCGGTAACTATCACCGGGCGACCATAAGCCATGCCCTCCAAGCGGAATCGAACTGCCGCGCAAGTATCCGCTGGCACATGCATCATTGGGGTATCGAAGGCCTCGGCTGTGAAGTAACGCTCGTAGCTCTCCCTGATCTCATCTAACGGGACACCAACGCGATCCGCCATCATTTGCACCATGCCGCCCCATCCCGAGCGCAGAACACCCTCTAGTGCCATGATTGGTGTAGCAGATTCAGGTTGTCCAAAGCCGAACGCAACACCGGTGAATTCGGGGTCCTCATAGGTTGAGTAATCAACAAGTTCTTGTACCAGTAGTTGCTCGACGTTGTCTGCCATTTGTAGTCCCGCCAGGGGTAATACGTCGCCGCTAAAGCCCGGGTCAACACCACTAATGAACATAGTCGATTGTCCCTCCAGCGCAGCTTTTTCAAGCGGCTCACGCAGGCCAGCCTCTGCAAAGGAGGGGTATACCAAAAAAATCATTGAGGTAGACAAAAGGTTTATCCCTGCACTGAGAATTGAAGACATGTCCGCAATCGCCTCGTCAGGGCGATTTTCTCCGTTCGCGTTATAAAGAACACAGTCAGGCCTGAGATCCAGCAATGCTTTGGCATCGTTAGTTGCCGTAACGCCTGTTGTTATTGAAAGGCCGGCGATCTCACCCGCATCTTTACCGAGTTTGCCTGGGCTGTGCGCGTGAAGACCAACAAGCTCGTAGTCGGGATGTTCAATCAGGTGCCTTAGGCTGTGGTAACCAACATTACCGGTACCCCACTGTACAACGCGAAAACTCATAGACTTAACTCCGTTAGTAGTAAATAGCATACGCTCGGGGCGAGCGCCCGTGCGGCGGTAATTACGAAACAATACTTTCCCAAGAACGCTAATAGAAAACAAGTAAAAACGGGTGCGGAAGCTCGGCAGACACGAGAAATGGTGTGGTGGATGTGAGTGGGTTGAGAAATCTCAAGACCTTTTTCAGGCCGAACGTCTGATTATTCCTGGCTGATCCGGATATCACCATTGAGGGAAAGACGAGTCGCCTCTGCCACGTTAGGTGCGGTTCCATGTATTCTGGAAGGTCGAAGTAAGGATACCGCGGTCAGGGTGGTGTGTGTTAAATCAATTAAGCCCCTTTCAGGAACGTCGGCAAGCAGGTTTTCCTCCGGTACGTTAGTGATGAAGATGCTAATGCGTTTCGCACTTATCCAAGAAAGCGTGATTATGCTGCAGCACAAGGTTGGTTAAGGTACCTATACTGAACTAGAAGCGCCTTGCTAACGCGACCGAGATTCGCGAGTTCACGGAAACCGTGGAAGACCAAATCGTAGATATTGGGGTGCATCGCTGCATGGGATAACGTTGAAGTGTATCGTTTTGGTGTGGTTCTTCGTCTGCACAAACTGACCGCAGCAGGGCATTTACGTCGCCCCTTTGCCCGGAGGTCTCAAGCTGAGAGATTTGGCTGCCATTTTGTAATATGACAAGACGTTCCACAGCATCGATGGCGGTAAAAACTTCTGGGCGACCAATCAGCGCAGGCAGTGCCCCCAGCATAAATCCCGCTATGCGCCCGACAGGCAGTAAAAGTCTGCGCTGGCTTGGCTTGAGCCATGCATCAAATGCAGCCATGTGCTCTTCTTCCTGATGTAAATGCTCAGCGGCGAATTCGCGCAACCGATGGTCTTTGCTTACCGCGATTATGCCCTGGTAAATAGCGACAGAACCAAGCTCCCCGGCGTGGTTTGATCGCAGCTCGGCCCGCAACCAGTCAGGCAATTTTGCAACGGGCGGCAGCGGCACCGCTTGCGTGGCCGGCGCCATCGCACCGGGCCGACAGCATGTAGTTGACAGCCTTGAAGGGTGACAGCGAGACCGAACTCTGCAGTGGATTTACCGCGAGCCCGGTGAGTTCACTTATAGAGAAACCGTTGTCGGCTAATAGTGCGGCCAGTTAGGCGAGACGAATAAACTTGCGCCACTAATGCGTACCGCGGGGCAGCCATCCTAAAGTATACTCTGAGCCAATGATCGCAACCAGATATCACAGCGGGTTTCGGTTTATAGTAACAACTAACTGGATGCTGCCTGGGCGACACAACTGACAACAGCGTCGAAAAAATCAGGGAGCTTGCTGACGTGCTCGATAACTTCCATCTTCAGCACGACATCAAATTCAGGGAGATGAGCTTGGTGATATCTCCAACCTGATAATCAATACTCAGACGCTGGCTCTCTGCACGCTCGCAAGCGCTTGCGATGTTTCGTGGCTAC
>CAJQQW010000151.1 GCA_905480565.1 uncultured Halioglobus sp.
CGTATCCGGCAGGGCTGCGAATGGTAAAGCGGAATTTTGCGTGGTCGCCCGGTAATATCGCCCTTTGGGCGTCACGAAACGGTATGTAAATTGTGAAAGACAATCGCCCCGTAAATCTGGACATAGGCTCCATGAGGCTCCCCATAACCGCGTGGGCCTCCATCACTCATCGAGCGACAGGAGTATTCCTGTTCGTCGGCATGGCGCTGCTACTGTGGGGCCTGGACCTGAGTTTGGCCAGTGAAGAAACCTTCGCTAGCCTCAAGGTCGGCCTGGCCCATCCGCTGACCAAGTTTGTGCTGTGGGCACTGCTGTCAGGGCTGATTTACCATTCGCTTGCCGGCGTGAAGCATCTCGTTATGGACTTCGGCTTCGGGGAGACGATGGAGGGCGGAATTATCGGCGTCAAAATCGTTGTCTCTATGTCGGTAATACTCGCTGTTTTGGCAGGAGTCTGGATATGGTAACTGCAGTCACGAGCATGGGTCGATCAGGTCTCTACGACTGGCTCTTTCAAAGGGTCAGTGGGGTCGTATTGCTAGCCTACGCGATATGTGTAGTTTTTGTGGTAATGGGTGATCCCAGCTATGAGGAGTGGTCAGCGCTTTACTCGCAAACCTGGATGCGTATTTTTAGTTTGCTCGCCCTGCTGTCGCTGGCGATGCATGCGTGGGTAGGCTTGTGGGCTGTCTTCACCGACTATTTGACAGAGCGTTTGATGGGTGGGTTTGGCAATGTATTGCGTTTCTTCGCGCAAGCTGCGAGCGGAATCATTTTGTTTACATATGTGGTCTGGGGCATCCAGATTGTGTGGGGGCTGTAAAAATGACTGCACTGCGTACTATTTCTTTTGATGGTGTAATTGTAGGAGGGGGTGGGGCCGGCATGCGCGCAGCACTTCAAATGGCACAGTCAGGCTTTAAAACAGCGGTCATTTCGAAGGTGTTTCCCACGCGTTCCCACACCGTATCCGCACAGGGTGGCATCACATGTGCGATTGCCTCTGACGACCCTCAAGACGATTGGCGCTGGCACATGTACGACACCGTGAAAGGGTCCGATTATATCGGTGATCAGGACGCCATTGAATATATGTGCAGCGTTGGTCCGGAGGCGGTATTTGAGCTCGAGCATATGGGCCTACCTTTTTCCCGCACGGAGGAAGGCCGGATTTATCAGCGGCCTTTTGGCGGCCAGTCCAAGAATTTCGGTGAAGGCGGACAAGCAGCGCGCACGTGTGCTGCAGCTGACCGGACGGGCCACGCGCTGCTGCACACTCTTTATCAGGGTAACCTGAAAAACAAGACACAGTTTTTTAATGAATGGTACGCCACGGACATCGTAAAAAACCAGGACGGTGCGGTTGTTGGCGTTATTGCTATTTGCATGGAGACGGGAGAAACCGTCTACGTAAAATCCAAGGCTACTGTGTTTGCCACCGGTGGCGCCGGGCGTATTTATGCTTCTACCACCAACGCACACATAAACACCGGTGACGGCATCGGGATGGCCCTGCGAGCGGGATTCCCCGTGCAAGATATAGAAATGTGGCAATTTCACCCCACCGGTATTGCCGGTGCGGGTACGCTTGTCACAGAAGGATGTCGAGGCGAAGGTGGGTACCTGGTGAACAAGGATGGTGAGCGTTTTATGGAACGCTATGCACCAAACGCCAAGGACCTTGCCGGCCGAGATGTTGTTGCGCGCTCTATGGTGCTGGAAATTCTCGAAGGAAGAGGTTGCGGTCCCCAAGGTGATCACGTCCACCTGAAGCTTGATCACCTTGGCGAGGATGTGCTGGAAAGCAGGCTGCCCGGGATATGTGAGCTTTCGCGAACTTTCGCCCATGCGGACCCCGTGAAAGAGCCGATTCCTGTGGTGCCCACCTGCCACTATATGATGGGTGGTATACCTACAAATATCCACGGTCAGGCGCTAACCGAGGGGCCTAACGGGGAAGACCAGATTATTCCCGGGCTCTACGCGTGTGGCGAGGTAGCGTGTGTCTCGGTGCATGGGGCGAATCGTCTGGGCGGTAACTCATTGCTCGATCTGGTCGTATTTGGCCGTGCTTCCGGAATTCATATTGAGAAGTCTCTGCGGGATGGTATTGAGATGCGTGACGCATCAGAAACCGATCTTGAGCAGGCGATGTCTCGCCTGAATGCCCTAAACAACTCAACCGGTGACGAAAACGTTGCAGGCATGCGAGCTGAGCTCCAGGGCGTTATGCAGAATCACTTCGGCGTTTTTCGCAATGAGAAATTCATGCAGGAAGGCATCGAAAAACTGAGCCAAATACGCGAGCGTATGGCAAACCTTCAACTGGCAGATAAGAGTCAGGTGTTCAATACCGCGCGTATTGAGGCGCTCGAGCTCCATAATCTCTTCGAAGTCGCTGAGGCGACGGCCATTACGGCGGAAGAGCGCAAGGAGAGTAGAGGCGCCCATGCCAGGGATGATTTTCAGGAGCGGGACGATGAAAACTGGCTCTTCCACTCCATGTATTTCCCATCCGATAAGCGCGTTGGAAAGCGTAGTGTGAACTTCGAGCCGAGGACCGTTGAAACGTTCCAGCCTAAAGTGCGCACCTATTAAGGGGTCTTAACCATGTTGCAAGTCAGTATTTATCGTTACAATCCGGATGCGGACGCTGAGCCGGTCATGCATGACGTGCAA
>CAJQQW010000152.1 GCA_905480565.1 uncultured Halioglobus sp.
CTTTATGACGCTCCGCTTTCTCGCGCAGTTCAGTCAGATCCACGTTGCCTTGCTCGTCACAGGCGACGATGACCACGCGCATGCGCGCCAATGCGGCACTGGCTGGATTGGTACCGTGAGCAGAGGAGGGGATAAGGCAAACATCGCGTTCCGGTTCGCCGCGGCTCTCGTGGTAGCGGCGAATGGCGAGCAGACCAGCGTACTCACCTTGTGAGCCAGCATTGGGCTGCAGCGAGACCGCATCGTAGCCGGTGCTTTCGATCAGCATGGCTTCAAGCTCTGCAAGCAGTGCCTGGTAACCCGCGGTTTGCTCACGCGGGGCAAAGGGGTGCAAGCCTGCAAACTCTGGCCAGGTCACCGGAATCATTTCGGTAGTGGCATTGAGCTTCATGGTACAACTGCCCAGTGCGATCATGGCGCGGTTTAGCGCGATGTCCTTGCATTCCAGTCGGCGCATGTAGCGCAGCATTTCTGTCTCGGAGTGATAATCGTTAAACAGGGGGTGTTGCAGATAGTCTACCGGGCGCCGCAAGGCATCTGGAATTCCTGCATTGTCTTCGACGGATTGATCCACTGATGCCACGGAAGGCGCGCTAGCAGCGCCGCTGAAGGCGCGCCACAGGGCGTGCACATCCTCGGTCGTAGTCGTCTCATCTAACGAAACGCCGACGCGATCCGACCCGATTATGCGCAGGTTCAGTCCGCTGGCCAGGGCGCGCTCTACGATAGCGTGTTGTTGGTCGCCCACGGTGTAGGTCAAAGTGTCGAAAAAGTGAGGGTTATTCTTACTGAAACCGGCGTCGGTTAGACCCTTGTCCAGTATGCAGGCAAGGCGCTGAATGCGGTTGGCGATGCGGCGTAATCCGTCTGGACCATGATACATAGCATAGAAAGCGGCCATGATGGCGAGCAAAGCCTGCGCGGTACAAATGTTGCTGGTAGCCTTTTCCCGGCGGATATGCTGCTCGCGGGTTTGCATGGCCATGCGCAGCGCCTGGTTGCCGCGCCGATCAATGGACACGCCGATAATACGCCCTGGCGTGGACCGTTTGTAAGCGTCGCGTGTTGCAAAGTAGGCGGCGTGTGGTCCGCCAAAGCCCATCGGAACACCAAAGCGCTGACTATTGCCCACGACCACGTCTGCGCCAAGCGCCCCCGGGGATTTGACCAGCAACAGCGCCATGATGTCTGCAGCGACAGCCACCAATGTCTGCTTGCCATGCGCCTTTTCGATCAGGGGGGAGATATCCTCCAGGTCGCCGTGAGTGCCGGGGTATTGCAGCAACAGACCAAACGCATCCTGCTGTGCCAGGAGTGTACTAGGATCTCCGATAACGACTTCGATATCCAATGCTTCTGCCCGGGTTTTCACCACCGCAATGGTTTGGGGGTGGCAGTCCTCGGCAATCAGAAAAGTGGCGCTGCGATTTTTTTTGTTGACCCGCTGCAGGAGAGTCATAGCTTCTGCCGCTGCGGTGGCTTCGTCCAACATGGAGGCGTTGGCCAGGTCCATACCGGTGAGGTCAAGTATCATCTGCTGGAAAGTGAGAAGTGCTTCCAGTCTGCCCTGCGAAATCTCGGGTTGGTAGGGTGTATAAGCGGTATACCAACCCGGGTTTTCCAGAACATTACGTTGAATGACGGGTGGCGTTATCGTGTCGTAATAACCGGTCCCGATAAAAGAGCGGTTCACCGTGTTCAGGCTGGCAAGTTCCCGCAGGCGCTGTATTACCTGTTGTTCGCTCTGTGCACCCGGAAGATCCATGGGCTCTCGCCGTATCGCCGCGGGCACCGTGGCATCGATGAGGGCATCGAGGCTATCGTAGCCAGCAGCCCGCGCCATTTCGGTTTGCTGCTGCTCCGTCGGGCCAATATGCCGCCGGATAAAATCGCTGCGGTTTTCAAGGTCAAGCAGGGACGGACGACTCATCGTTGCTCCGAAAGTTGCCAAAATCAAAGGACTGCGGTTGCGGACTCAGCCAACTGGCCATTTTAGCAAAGTAGATGCTTGTCGAGCAACGCCGTGCGCCGAGTAGCATCAATGCGGTCCGCTAATCCTCACTGTTTATGAGGTAAAGTGTGTGGTTCGGCAGGCTGATTCGCTGGCAACAGGTGGAAGCTGCAAAAAGCAGGGAAAAGCGGGCGGTTCAGGTGGGGTCGAACAAGCAAGGCAGACACTCATCGACCGCTGCAGGGGTGCTCGCGAATCACACCCATGAAAACAATGCACATGCGCCTTGGCAAGGGAAGTTGGGATATCTCCGAGAAGCGAAATTCTCAATTCGCGTAGCAAAACGCGAATGAAAGCTGCAGGTTGGACCTGTTGCTGGCGCAGTCGTTTACTGTTGAAAGGGCGGTCAGGCTTGTAAACGAGGCCTTGTTATCATTATTGAAAAAAGTTGCGATTAAATGGAGCCTTTGGCACGCAAATTGGAATATATTGTTCTAGGAAAGTTCTTTTTAGATGTTGAGCGTGTTGAACAGTAGCGAGACAAAAATACTGCTGGTTGAAGATAGTCCGTCCCTGGCCGAAATATACAGTGCGTATCTTGAGCGCGCAGGTCTCAAAGCGCACAGGTCCAGTAATCTGGCAGGCGCTGTTGCCGTCTATGAGAATTACGCACCTGATTTAGTGTTAATTGATTTAGACTCGCATGACCGCAGTGGTCTGGGTTTCTTGCAGTATTTAGGTGAATCAAAGGCTTCGCCGGAAGTCGTAGCTATCACACCCACCGGTTCTGGAGGGATAGCGGCAGAAGCCATGCAATTAGGTGCCATCGATTTTCTGGCGAAACCTTTCGATGCATCCCGGCTTATCGTTACCCTTAATAACGTTATCACCAAGATTAAGCTCGAACGCAAAGCTACCTACTGGGATGCGACCGAGCGAGATGGACATTATGGTCTCGTGGGAACTTCGGCGGTTATCCAGACGATCTATAAAACTATTGACGCG
>CAJQQW010000153.1 GCA_905480565.1 uncultured Halioglobus sp.
AGGCACTGGTCGTTATGGGATTATTTGAACGTTACCTGTCGCTATGGGTTGCTCTTTGCATTGCTGCAGGCGTCCTGCTTGGCAACCTGTTCCCTCCGGTTTTTGCCGCGATAGCTCGACTGGAGTACGCCCACGTAAACCTACCCGTCGCTGTGCTGATCTGGATCATGATCTACCCTATGATGATTCAGGTAGATTTTTCGGCAGTAAAGGACGCAGGAAAAAAGCCCAAAGGCCTGCTCCTGACTTTGGTCGTCAACTGGCTAATCAAGCCTTTCACCATGGCCTTTCTGGGTTGGCTGTTCTTTCGTGTAATATTCGCCGATCTGGTAGACCCGCAATCTGCAACGGAATATATCGCGGGCATGATTCTTCTGGGGGTCGCGCCCTGCACGGCCATGGTTTTTGTCTGGAGTCAGCTGACCAAGGGCGACCCGAACTATACACTGGTGCAGGTTTCAGTGAACGACATCATCATGGTGTTTGCTTTTGCGCCCATCGCCGCATTCCTGCTGGGAGTCTCGGAAATCCACGTGCCCTGGCGAACACTGCTGCTGTCTGTGCTGCTCTACGTGATATTTCCACTGGTTGCCGGCGCATACACGCGGAAAAAACTTGAAAATGACGGCAGCACGATCTCACTGCAACGCTTCATTTCTCGTCTAAAGCCCTGGTCTATGATCGGTCTGTTGGCGACCATTGTATTGTTATTTGGTTTTCAGGCGGAAACGATTATCGGACGGCCACAGGCTATCGTGCTAATTGCCATACCGCTTCTGATACAGACCTACGGTATTTTCGCAATAACTTACATTGCTGCTAAATGGCTGCGTCTAAAGCACAATATTGCCGCCCCCGCCTGCTTAATCGGCACATCAAATTTTTTTGAATTAGCAGTCGCTGTCGCTATATCTCTGTTTGGACTGCACTCAGGTGCTGCGCTGGCAACCGTGGTCGGGGTGTTGGTGGAGGTGCCCGTGATGTTGTCGCTGGTGGCGTTTGCCAATCGAACCGCACATTGGTTTGAACATGACGATGCGACTATTTAACTGTAGCGGAAAGGTATTCCTCAAGTCGATCGTCTGCGTCTTCGCCAAAGAGAATGCGGCAGGCCTCTCGCAATCCCGGCGCGCTAACAATCACCTCACGCTTCACCACCTGCTCAATCTTTGAACGCCGACGCATAAAGTCTTCCAGTTTTACAATCATCTCAAGGCGAGCAGCGAGCTCTATTTCACACCGGGTATACTCCGCGTTTTCAATAAGCAGTGCGGCAACATTTTCGTCCTCCCGGATGCTCTCCAGCAGGCCGAAGGCGCTCTCGGCATAACGTCGCCAGAAGCGTTCGGATAGAGGTTCGGAAGAGGATGGATCGGTCAGTGCATCCAGGTTCATCAGCTGTGCCTGCAGCATGAACTCCGCACGCAGATCATTACCGGGTTCACCGTACCAACAGTTGTCCACCTGGGGGACAGAAATACCAAGCCGCTGAACATGTTCAGCTATTTCATCCCCTACGTTTAAACAGTCTGTTAGCTTACCGCCAAAAATGCTCAGGTGTCGGCGCGCCTGATCCACCTCAATAATATGTTTGCGAGACAACTGCACCCAGTCTGCCTCTCCGCCTTCCCCCTCAACCACCAGAGGACGGACGCTCACTCGTTCGGCCACGACGTTGTCTTGAGTCAGCGGAGGGTCAATATCAAGCAGTTCATTGGCGTTCTCTAGGATGAAGTTTCTGTCCTCTTCACTGACACCAACCTCCGGCGAGCTAACCTGCGCATCTGTTGTTCCAATACAGGTTTTAGGGCCCATCGGTATAAGAAAAAACAGTCGTCCATCACTGGCGAAGAACGTGAGCACACGTTTGTTATCAGTGATCTGATCGACAATAAGGTGCACACCCTTGGAAAAAAGATGGTGGTGAGCCGTGGCTTGTCCCGCTGACGTATTCTCGGCATCTGCCCAGGGACCGCAGGCGTTGATCAGGGCGTGAGATCGAATTTCGGATATTTCACCGCTGACCTCATCGCGGATCTGCGTTAACCATTCGTCTCCTTGCCGGGTCGAGTTGAGAGCGGTTACATAATTAGCTGCAATACAGCCAAAGTTGAGGCTTTTTCGGACAAAATTGAAAACAAAGCGAGCATCGTTGTCATACAGGTAACAGTCGGAGTACTCGAGCCCACCGGCCGCCTTGCTGGTATTGATCACAGGCTCCGTGGATTCGATCGCGCGCGCAGAAATAAAACGGGGGGCTCGGGTAGCAAAGCGACCCATCACCCAATAGAGCAGGCTGCCCAGGTAAATAAAAAAAGGCGGGAAACGAAAGCCTCGCTGCACAGTAGTTAAAAAACGAATCTCTTTGACAGTTGACGGGTAGGCTCGCATCAATCGATTTCTTGATTTACACAGCTTGTTCACGAGCAAGAATTCCAGACTCTCCAGATACTTAATGCCGCCCCACGCCAGGTTGGATGAATTCGAGCTGACCCCACCAGCAAAATCGCCCCTGTCGATCAACGCCACCCGTACGCCGCGGCCAGCCAACGACGCGGCGGCAACCGCACCATTGATACCACCGCCGAGCACCAGCACATCAAATGGCTTCTCGGCCAGTTTTTTTACATTGCTGTCGCGCAGGGTGGACATTCGATTTGCTCCGTAAAAGCCATTTATTCCGCGTGTTAAGGCAGCCTCCAGTGTGCCATACACTGGGCAATAAAATCCCTCGAACTGTCGCTCAGGTTCTTACCCGCACGGTAGTAGACACCTACCTCCTTATCGATTCGGCCGAAAGATACGTCACTCATGATCCGAAACCCGGCGCAATCTGGATGCTCCGCGAGCAGTTTGTCGCCAAGGAACGCTACGCCCATGCCCTCTTTTACCATGTGAATGCGAAGTGACAGGCTGCTCACTTCCCAAACGGTACTGAAATGATCTCGCAACCGCTGCAGTGATGGCCGCATGTCCGGGCTATCCAGCGCCGACGTAATCAGAGCGGTTTCTTTCAGAGCCCGCTCATTCCCGTTGATCATGTCACTACAACGGGGATGGTGTTGGCTGACCACAAGGTGCCGCGACTCGGTATAAAATGGCACGCTCTCGAAGGCGGCCATGTCCTTCTGGAAGGGCCCCAGGCCCAGTTCCGCGTTACCCGACAAGACCGCAGATATAATACTTCGCGCCGGCATCTCCGCGATCTTCATACGGGTGTGGGGATGATCCTGGAAATAAGCGCTGATCAGGCCGGGGGCATGAGAGCGGTTCAGAGCGGCGCTGATCGCCAGGCTCAGAGTCTCGGTTTTGCCCTGCTTCAGCTGTTCTATGTCCTCTAATGTGCGCTGCTCATCCCGGAGCACGTCTACCGCATGCTCAAACAGCCGCTTGCCAACATCGGTCAGCCGGAGATCCTTACCGCGCTGCACCAGCGGCGCCTCCAGTTTATATTCCAGTCCAGCGACGGCCTGGCTAACCGCAGACTGACTGATATGCAGCGCATCTGCCGCGCGTTTAAAACCGCCCTCTTCTATCACTGCACGAAACGCCCGCAACTCACTGTTTTCCAAACGCATATTAGCTTACCTAATAGACTAATAAGTAAAATTAACTCTACTAATTATCGGCCCCGGTCTATACTGTGAATATTACCAATTTAAGGGCATAAACCATGTCGTCGAACGAGACCGTTTTTTCACCAGACCTCGCAGGCATTGTAGTGGGGGAAACCGCTATATCTGATGTTCAGGGTGATAGTGGTGTTCTGAACTATCGCGGTATCGATATCAATGACATGGTCGGTACCCCTTTTCTGCATGCGGCCTGGATGGTGCTGTTTGGGGAGTGGCCAAACGCGCAGGAAAAAAGTCAACTAAAGGCCTTCATGTGTCGGCACGCCTCCCTGACCCATGACGAAATCGACTTGCTGGAAAAGCTTCCAAAGGGCCTCCACCCCATGCTGATGCTGCAGGGGATGGTCCCGCTGCTGTGCCTGCCTGAAGAATCCTCGCTGGAAATAGATCTCGACGCGGCGCAAGGGCTTTTTCTAGCCGCCAAGATTTCCGGACTGATCGCCGCGCACTATCGGCTCGCCCAGAACAAGTCGATCCTGCAACCGGTACCAGGGAAACTATTTCACGAAAACTTTCTGACCATGTTCCACGGATCTTCCCCCTCGGAGGAGCAGCGGCGCATGCTTGATGCGGCGCAGATTCTGCAAATGGAGCACAGTTACAACGCAGGAACCTTCGCGGGTCGCGTCTGTGCCAGCACCCTGTCGCCTATCCAGTCATCGGTCTCAGCCTCTATCGGCACGCTATACGGCAGGTTGCACGGCGGCGCAGACCAGGCCGCACTGGAAATGGCCATGGCCATTGGTTCACCTGAAAATGCCGCGGCCCATGTCACAGAATGCCTCGCCAACAAGGTGAAGATCATGGGCATGGGTCACCGTGAATATCGCACCGTTGACCCCCGCGCAAAAATCCTGAAACCGATGGCTGTCGAGTTGTGCCGGGACGACGAGAGTAAGCGCTTACTAGCAACACTCGTCGCAGTGGAAGAGGCTTGCCAGAAAGAGTTCTCTGCCAAGGGCAAGGAAATCTGGGCCAATGTGGAATTTTATAAAGGCGCTGTTTTCCACAGCCTCGGCATTCCAACACACTATTTCACCGCCATGTTTGCGATGGCCCGTGTCTATGGCTATATCGCTCACTTCCTCGAATTCAAGAACGACAGCCGCCTGATCAGACCACGGGCCCGCTATGTCGGTCCGGCGGTGGGCAGTCGCAAGCAGTCCGCTGCCTGAGCACTGCCTGCATTCAGACCAGCGCGCGCTGATCCGCTGGCGTGCCCTGCGGCAACGTTAGGTCATCTACCCGTTCCCGCCAATCCAGCAAGGCAGGCGCGCGACCCATTAGCGCGCCAGCCTCTTCCGCCCGATCGAGCACAGTGCACATACTCGCCACAGCGATATCCGCAACAGACAGGTGATCGCCCACCAGCCAACCTGTGTCCTTGACAAGAATCTCGATGGACCGAAAGTGCTCTTCTATTTCCCTGCAGACTGACTCACGATCCTTGCGTCCGGTACCCTGACCATACGCCTGGCGAGCAATGATGCGCGGAATGAGGGGCTGGAACAGCCTACGCATTATGCCCTTGTCCTCCAGCAAAAGATCTTCGGTTAGCAGTGCGCTGTTATTGGGCCAACTGCGCATGGTCAGATCAAAGAAATAAAGACTTTCGTCGGCCCAGTCCTCCACAAGACTGGCCTGAGCTGACAGACGCGCGTCGACAGGAATGAGACGTTTCTCCGGATAGGTTTTCTCGAGGTAACGAATAATGTCGGTGCTGTCGGCGATCATGCGCCCCCCGTGCACCATGAACGGCGCCTTGGCTCGCGGATTGAGTTTCTTTATTTTTCGGACACCTGATAAGCCGTAATTCACCGTGTCGAAGGCTACGCCCTTGAAATAAAGGCAACGCCTTACTTTCGCTGCGAACGGGGACACTTGATACTGATGCAGTACGGGCCTTTGCATACTGGTCATGGAATTTAAGCACCCTCCTATTTCGCTGCTATTTCGCACTTATAAAAGGGTAACACCCTTCAACACGCCCTGTCCCAGAGGCTGGAGACGGCGAGGTGCAGGGGTCCCAGCCCCATGGCGCCTCAGGCAAGACTTTCTTCGAGGAGCTGCCGCCAGTGTGTGGCACTATCCATACTAGTCGTCGGCCGCGCGCGGGGTTCAAGCACCCCCACAAGAGGGGCTCTCCTCTCTGGTTACCGCGTCTGCGGGTACAGTCACACATGCCTCGGGTGTCGCCTGGTTGTGGCTCTACCCCTATGGTGAAAGACTCTTACCCGCAGTAGAATCGACAACCCCCTAACCAATGAAAAAGCCAGCATTAGCATGGCACTGGCCAAATAAAGTGGAGACCTCCGAAATGTCGGAATTTAGCGACGTCACTATTGTTAAAGCTGCCAATATTTATTTTGATGGCAAAGTCACCAGCCGCACGGTCAAGTTCGCCGATGGTACCCGCAAGACTCTCGGAATTATGATGCCGGGCGAGTACACCTTTGACACCGCAGAAGCTGAGATCGTGGAGATCCTGTCAGGGAAAATGGACGTCAAGCTTCCGGGCTCTGAAAAATGGCGTGCCTGTGCCGCAGGGGATAGTTTTGATGTGCCCGCCAAAGTCCACTTCGATCTAAAGGTCCACGAGGTAACCGACTACTGCTGTTCCTATGTTGCGGGGTAAACTGCGTTAAATAGATAACAACAGCGAGCGACCAACTATTACTAACAGTCTCCTGACAAGCGTTGTAATTGCCCTGCTGCTGGGTGCCTGCGGTAGTGGCGAATCCCGGGTCGCACAGGGCGATCGGGAAGGCATATTGCACTTCGGCAACGGCACGGAACCACAAGGTCTTGATCCTCACGTGGTTACCGGCATCCCAGAGATGCATGTCATCGTCGCCCTGTTCGAGGGCCTCGTCACAAAAAATCCCTACACACTCGAACCAGAGCCCGGCGTGGCAAAACACTGGGATATCAGCGAAGACGGTCGCACCATAACCTTCTACCTGAATGCCAGCGCGAAGTGGTCAAATGGCGACCCCGTCACAGCCTATGATTTTGTCTGGTCATGGCAGCGGGCATTGAGCCCAAAAATGGGCAACCAGTACGCCTACATGCTTTATCCTGTGAAAAATGCAGAGGCTTTTGCAACGGGTGAGATAACAGATTTTTCACAAGTCGGGGTAGAGGCACTGGATGCACAGACACTCGTGGTTACACTCAATGCGCCCACCCCTTACTTTATTCAGCTCATGGACCATCAAAGTACCTACCCGGTGCATCGTCAGACCATCGAGAAATTTGGCAATGCTTTCGACCGATTCACACCGTGGACCAGAGCGGAAAATATTGTCAGTAACGGCGCGTTTCGCCTGAGCGACTGGAAGCTAAACCGGCGCATCGCAGTAACAAAAAGCGATACATACTGGGACCGTGATAACGTTGAGCTAAACGGCATTGTGTTCTATCCCACGGAAAATATTTCTACGGAAGAGCGTATGTTTCGCGTAGGCCAGCTGCACCGCACAGAATCAATCCCGCTCGACAAAATTCCCGTCTATCGCTCAATGTCAGACAGCCCATATGTTAACGCGCCTTACCTGGGCACATACTATTACCTGTTTAACACTAGCGAGCCACCGCTTGATAGTTTGAAAGTGCGACAGGCGCTATCACTTGCCATCGACCGAAAAACGCTGACAGAAACTGTGTTGCACGGCAGCACTCTGCCTGCATACAGCATTACGCCGCCGGGCACACTGGGCTACCAACCACCGAAAGTGTTTGAGCACGACGTGCAACGGGCACAGGAACTGCTCGCGCAAGCGGGGTATCCGGATGGCAAGGGCTGGCCGGGTCTTGAATTGGTTTACAACACCAGCGAAAGTCACCTGAAAGTTGCTGTGGCCTTGCAACAAATGTGGAAGGACGCACTTAATATCGACGTTACGCTGGCCAACGAAGAGTGGAAGGTCTATCTCGATACCGTCGACCAAATGAATTTTCAGATGGCGCGACGCGGTTGGATAGGTGACTACGTAGATCCCAATAACTTTCTTGACCTGTTCCTGTGCGAGGGCGGCAATAACAGTACGGGATTCTGTGACCCGATATACGATGACATGATTCTGCAGCAGGCGCCGCGGGCAAAAACGCGAGAAGAACGTTACACGATCTTCCGGGAGGCA
The DNA here is from genome assembly GCA_905480565.1 of uncultured Halioglobus sp. Classification (GTDB taxonomy): domain Bacteria; phylum Pseudomonadota; class Gammaproteobacteria; order Pseudomonadales; family Halieaceae; genus Marimicrobium. The sequence goes on from CAJQQW010000153.1 coordinate 7,778, forward strand.
GAGACTCGACTCATGGAACAAATGCCCATCATGCCAATTTACACTTATACCAGTAACCACCTGATACAACCCGGCGTCGAGGGCCTACCCTCGAATGTGATGGACTGGATAAATTTCAAATACCTTTCCCTGAATAGGGATCAGGATCAGGGGATTGCTGAATAATGTGGCGCTTTATAGGTTCTCGCCTGCTGCAAGCCATTCCGGTATTGCTGGTGGTGATTACCGTCACCTTTTTTCTCATACGCATTGCACCTGGTGGCCCATTTTCCAGTGAAAAAGCGGTAATACCGGAGGTCAAGGCCGCCCTGGAAGCCCAGTACCGTCTCGATCGACCCTTGCTAAAACAGTACATCGCGTACCTTGGCGACCTCGTACAGGGCGACCTCGGACCATCTTTTAAATACCCTGGCCGCAGTGTCAATGAATTGATCGCCGCGGGCTTCCCGGTCACTGCGGAACTCGCGCTTTATGCACTGCTGGTTGCACTGAGTATCGGCGTTGGCGCTGGCGTTGTTGCATCTCTGCGGCCCAATACGGCTCAGGATTATATTCCCATGTCTGCAGCGATGGTTGGCATCTGCATCCCGTCACTGTTACTGGGCCCCCTGCTGATTCTGATATTTGGCATCTACCTCGACTGGCTGCCCGTGTCAGGCTGGGGTGATATGCCAGGTGACAAGATTCTTCCTGCCGTGACGCTGGGGGCTGTTTACGCTGCCTATATCGCTCGGCTCAGTCGAGCAGGCATGCTGGAGATCATGACTCAGGACTACATCCGCACGGCGCGGGCCAAGGGCATGCCCGAATGGCGTGTTGTGGTGGTTCACGGACTCCGCGGCGGACTCACACCAGTTGTGGCCTTTCTCGGACCCGCCTTCGCGGGCTTGTTGTCAGGATCCTTCGTCGTGGAAACTATTTTCCAGGTCCCCGGGCTAGGGCGGTTTTATGTGCAGGCGGCCTTCAACCGGGACTACACGATGATCCTCGGTGCGACCGTTTTCCTATCGTGCCTCATCGTGACATTCAACCTGGTGTCGGATGTCCTCAATGCATGGATGAACCCCAGGCTGCGTGGCCGGCTGGGAAGCAGCACATGAGCACAGTTCCGGTGCATACACTGGCCGATGCTGAAATTGGCAGCTCCCTCTGGCGCGATGCCTGGTTGCGATTGCGCCGCAATCGTCTGGCCCTGGCCGGTTTCGCCGTTCTCGCACTGTTTATACTGGTGGCAATCCTGACGCCCTGGATAGCCCCTTACGACTACGCACAGCAGAACCTTGATCTGGGGGCGGCGCCACCGTCGGCAGACCACTGGCTGGGTACAGATATCTTCGGTCGGGACCTACTGACCCAAATTATGTACGGCGGCCGCATATCGCTGGCAGTGGGTTTTATCGCCACGGCCGTAGCACTGATCATCGGTGTGGGCTGGGGCGCTATCGCCGGTTACGCGGGAGGACGGGCAGATGCAGTAATGATGCGCCTCGTCGATATTCTTTATGCATTGCCATTCATGATTTTCATCGTGCTCTTAATGGTGGTATTCGGCCGCAATCTATTGCTCCTGTTCCTGGCCATCGGTGCGGTAGAGTGGTTAACGATGGCACGCATTATGCGAGCACAAGTTCAATCGCTGCGACAACAAGAGTTCGTAGAAGCTGCCGTGAGCCTGGGGCTTTCACCTCTGGTCATTATCTGGCGGCACGTAATACCTAATGCACTGGGGCCAATCATCGTCTACACCACGCTTACAATTCCGAGCGTCATGCTGTTAGAGGCATTCTTGAGCTTTCTAGGGCTGGGCGTGCAGCCCCCCGAAACATCCTGGGGCCTTTTGATTTCCTTCGGCGCGGAGACCATGGAAGAGTATCCCTGGCTGCTATTTTTCCCGGGGCTTGTATTGGCACTCACACTGTTCGCGCTGAACTTTCTCGGTGATGGGCTGCGCGATGCGCTGGACGTGCGTGGCGCGAAGGACTGACGACATGTTGAAGGTGAATAACCTCACTATCAGCTTCACCGGCCGCGAAGGCATTATTCGGGCAGTGGACAATGTCGACTTTAGTGTGGTGGCAGGCAGCACCACCGCGATCATTGGTGAGTCTGGTTCTGGAAAATCGGTCTCCTGCTACGGATTGCTGGGTTTGATACCACAACCTCCCGGTCAGATCGAGAGTGGCAGCGCGTTATTTCTTGCAAATGATTTGCTACAACTGGACAAGCACGCCCTGCGGAAAATTCGTGGCCGCGATATTGCTATGGTGTTTCAGGATCCGATGACCTGTCTCAATCCCTACATGCGCGTGGGGGCCCAACTTATGGAACCTTTACGCTACCATCGCGGAGCCTCCCGGTCAGAGGCCAAGAGGCAGGCGCTGGACCTAATGGCAGAAGTGGGGATTCGAGAACCAGCAATCACTATCAACTATTACCCGCATCAGTTTTCCGGAGGCATGAGGCAGCGGGTGATGATTGCCATGGCACTAATTAATGAACCCAGACTACTGATCGCAGATGAACCCACCACTGCACTCGATGTCACCGTCCAAGCGCAGATACTAAAACTGCTCTGCGACATACAGGCCAAGCGCGACATCGGCATCTTGATAATAAGCCATGACCTTGCCGTAGTTGCCGATATCGCAGACCAGATAATCGTTATGCAAGAGGGCAAGGTCGTGGAGCGCGGTGATCGTGCGACGATCTTTAGACGTCCGCAGCATCCCTACACCCGCAAATTATTGGCGTCGATACCCAAAGGACAAAAAGCGCCATCACCGATATCTCCAAATCCACTGGTTTCCGTAAAAAAACTGTGTACCTGGTTTAAGCAACACAATGAAACGGTCAAGGCAGTGGATGATGTGAGTTTTGATGTCTACCGAGGCGAGGTACTTGGTCTGGTGGGAGAATCGGGTAGTGGCAAATCAACATTAGGCCGCTCATTGCTGAATCTGGTACCGGCGACGTCGGGGCAGATACTGTTCGATGGACAGGATGTCATAGCGCTTGCAGCAGGTGATTTGAAGTCACTGCGACGACGCATGCAGATTATTTTCCAGGATCCTTTCGCGTCGTTGAATCCACGCATGACCGTGTACGACACTCTGGCAGAGCCTCTACTTTTGCACAAACTTGAAACACGCTCTTCTGTTGCAGAGCGCGTACTGCAGATCATGGACGAGGTCGGACTGGCACGACACTTTGTGCGCAAATACCCCCACGAGTTTTCAGGAGGGCAGCGCCAGCGTATAGCCATTGGTCGCGCCCTCGCGACGCGGCCTGAATTTATCGTTGCCGATGAAGCCGTTTCGGCGCTGGATGTTACTATTCAGGCACAAATACTGGAATTAATGCAAACGCTGGCGCAAGAGCATGGGCTAACTATGCTTTTCATATCACACGACCTGGCCGTTATAAGACAACTGGCAGACAGAATCGTAGTGCTACATAACGGCAAGATTGTGGAACAGGCCGACACCACGACGCTTTTTGAACATCCAAAGCGGGACTACACCCGTCAGCTGCTTGAGGCTATTCCTGGAAAATCACTTCTTTAACATTATCTGCGAAACCCGGCATGGCGGGTCTGCCTAGCGCGTGACATACACTTTCATCCAGTGATAGTCCGCCAGCTCACTAAGGCGGTTACGCTGCGCCAGAGTCAGCTTATATTTATTAGCCAGCAACAAACCCAATACACAAATCGTATTCACTGGTTCTTCGAGACCGGGCATCGCAAGTTGCATGGAGCGGTATACCTTGCGCCCATCCCAGAGTTTCTGCAGCAAGCGGTCGCCATCGAGTTCGACAAAACGGTAATCCGATGGATGAGACAGAGCATATTCGACCTCCGGCGAAAGCTCGCGGGGCCGGTGCACTGTCATCACCGCATCTACTGGCGCGCCCGGGTCATTGAGCTGCTTCATCAGCGGCAGGGTGTTACCGTACCTCACCGATATATCCAGTAGCCCGGTCAACCAACTGGACATATAGTCGAAAGTGGCCGCTATGCCGCTATCAGCACTGGCAATACCCAGGCGTAAACTCTCCGCTTCCTCAAGGTCTGCCTCATCTCTTATGTCACTTTTTCTGCCCGTTATTATGAAAACACATTCTTCACCGACGTTTTCAATCAGCTCAAGTTGGTTTACAGCACCTGGTCCCCTGATGTTGAGGTAATATTGCACCACGTCTGCCTGGGCAAACGCCAGGCTCACCGGGCTATTCACATCAAGCAGCTTTTGGAGATTGTCACGCGAGCCGCGGCTGGCCGCATTTTCGACACTCAGGCCGAGCTCAGACATTGCGACCTCTTTGATACGATCGCCAGCATTCCAGTAACCGCCGCCGGGCACTCCCGAGCTGAGTATGATGTTTGAGGGGGGAGACGGTTGCGCAAGCAAATTTACGCCGGCGCCTAGAGCGACAAAGGCCAGAAGAATTTTGCCTATGAATACGTGCATACCGCATTCTACCATAGCACTGTCTGGGCCAGCCAAACAGGCACCATGCTGCAGTAAAGCGTTCCTTAAGTCGGCGTCGGGAGTAAATCCCGATGGGGAATCGTGTCCCGGGGGCTAAAGCCCGGTTTTTATTATGCGCAGATACACTTCCAACCGCGTGGAGGCTTCGAGTTCGTCTTCAAAAGGCCCCGCCAACTCACCCTCCCGGGTTCTAAAAAACCAGTCGCCGTCTTTTGTGAAGGTTCGGCTTGTCCGCGTTACGCTCTGCTGATCGCTATCATTCTCTCTGCTTTGCACGGTTTTACCCTTTCTCTGCGGCTTACTTTTCCAAAAAGCTTAACGCTATGGCCGGGATAGCGGAAATATAAACTGTGTGGCGGTTCGCAATTTGGAAGGAATTCTACAGACCGACTAGACTGGTTGTGACACAGGCACGCTTAACACGGTGCGAAGCTCTGCAGGCCGCCGAACAATCAAATCTGCCCGGAAGGCTTGCGGCGACGTGCAGGAACAATACTCCTTTGTGGTTGCTGTGCGTATCGCCAGGTCCTGTTCCCGGGTCACGTATTTGACAGCCGCTCTTGGACAATTCAGCACGCTGAAGTATCTATTCTTAAACTCTTGCCATACACATTTGGCGAGGACAGTATACGCTGTGTATCTGCCTCGCAATAATCGCATTCGCTCGGTTTTATGGCCAATCTCGCCATCGCCCCGGCACAGGGATACGGCAAAACCGAAAAATGGAGAAATCAAACTGATGGCCTATAACTACGATCCCGAGCTGGCCTCGCTGTTGGAGTTTCTGCCAGACACATCACTGGGCCTGAGTGATCCAGTCGCAGCAAGAGAGGGCTTTTTGTCGCTGATCGCACAGGTGAATGCCGACGTTAGTCACGAGGGCGTCACAGTTGAAGACCGTGATATCCCCGGACCCGTCGATGCCCCTGATGTGTCGGTGAGAATCTATACACCGACGGGCCTATCGGGAATTGTGCCGGTCATACTGCATATTCACGGCGGTGGATTTGTCATCGGTAATTTGGAAAGCGAACTCGGTTCCTGTATCGCACTGTGTCGCAACCTCAATGTTGTGGTGGTTTCGGTAGACTATCGTCTGGCCCCGGAGACACCGTATCCAGGACCATTGGAAGACTGCTACGCCGCTCTCACGTGGGTCAGTGAAAACGCGCCTCAATTGCAAATCGATCCCGCACGCGCAGCGGTGTTTGGCCAGAGCGCCGGAGGGGGGCTCTCTGCAGCGACGGCCCTGCTCGCCCGAGACCGCAAGGGCCCGGACATTTGCTTCCAGTATCTGGGCATCCCGGAACTGGACGATCGACTGCGAACACCAAGTATGCAGGAGTTCATCGATACCCCAATGTGGAACCGACCCAATGCTGAACTCAGCTGGGATTACTACCTGGGCGATCGATACCGGCGCGGCGCGGAGGATGTGCCCTATCACGCGGCGCCGGCCCGGACGGAAGATTTATCCGGCCTACCCCCCACTTACATCAGCACCATGGAGTTCGATCCATTGAGAGACGAGGGCGTGGAGTACGCACTGAAACTGATGCAAGCCGGTGTGAAGACGGAATTACACAGCTTTCCAGGGACATTCCACGGTTCCAGTCTGTTTTCTCATACACAGGTTTCAAAGCGTGAGTCGGCGGAAATGTTTACCGTTCTGCGCCGCGCGCTGAATATCACAGAGTAATGTCGAGTTTTTCACTACCCCCTTGAATACCGGAGACAACATGAGCAGCGAAGCACTGTACGAGCCCCCATTAATGGCCCATCTATTGATAGAAGGCCTCAATCGCTATAACGACGAGCCCTGCCTGTTTCTTGGTGACAAAGTCGCCAGTTATCGGGAGGTGCGGGAAAATACCAGCCAGATGGTGCAGGCCCTCAAGAGCAAAGGCCTGGGTGTGGGAAGCCGGATAGCAGTGATCTCGGCCAACCGGCCAGAAGTCCTGTCCAATATCGCTGCCATGCAGCTAACCGGGGCGATCGGCACGCCGCTGCACCCCCTCGGTTCGCTGGATGATCATGCTTACGTGCTCGAAGCCGCAGAAATCGAAGCACTGGTCTTCGACTCGGCACTGTTTTCAGAAGTAGCTGCCGCGCTCAAGGAGCGTGTGCCAGGCATAAAGCACTTTCTGGGATTTGGCCCCAACGAGGTGGGCGACGACTATATGGAACTCGCTGCAGGGTTTGATCCACAACCATTGGTTGCACCGGACATCTCGCTGGACGATATCGCATCGGTCAACTTTACTGGCGGCACTACCGGCAAGCCCAAGGGCGTAATGAGCCCCAACCGGGTCAGCGCCTACATGACACAAGTGCAGATGACCGAGTGGGAATTCCCCGAGGAAGTCCGCATGCTAATGGCGACACCCCTGTCCCACGCCGCGGCCGCCTTCTTCATTCCTGTGCTACAAAAAGGCGGTGCTTTCTATGTGATGCAAGGTTTCGATCTAGATGATTTTTTCAATATGGTGCGCGATCACAACATCACCTGCACCATGCTGGTACCCGTAATGTTGTACTTTCTACTGGATCATCCCAGGGCAACTGACGGCAGCATGAACAGCATGGAGACTATTTTCTACGGCGCCTCGCCTATGAGCCCCGCACGTTTACAAGAGGGTATCGAAAAGTGGGGCCAGATCTTCTACCAGTTCTTCGGCCAGTCCGAGTGCCCCATGGTCATTGCGAACATGAAGAAGAAGGAACATGATCTTTCCAAGCCCGAGCGACTCGCGTCGTGTGGCCGACCAACCCCATGGATTCACCTCGCGCTACTTGACAGCAACAATAATCCGGTGCCCGAGGGAGAACCCGGAGAAATCTGTGTGCGTGGCCCACTGGTAATGGGCGGCTATAAGGACATGCCGGAGCAGACAGCGGAGGCCTTTGACGGCGGCTGGCTGCACACGGGTGACGTGGGCCGACTAGATGATGAGGGGTTTCTCTACATCGTCGACCGCACCAAGGATATGATCGTGACCGGTGGCTTCAACGTGTTCCCTCGTGAGGTCGAAGACGTCATGGCCACCCACAAGTCGGTGGCTCAGGTTGTCGTCATAGGCGTACCTGATGAACAATGGGGCGAGGCCGTGAAGGCTGTGGTTGTTCTAAAGCCGGGTTCGGACGCATCGGAAGCGCTCGCCGCAGAGATGCAGTTACTGGTCAAGGAAGCCAAGGGATCCGTGCAGTCACCGAAGTCGGTTGACTTCGTGGATGCAATTCCGCTGACTGCCGTGGGCAAGCCGGACAAGAAAGCGGTGCGAGCACAGTACTGGGAAGGTTCTGAGCGAGGGGTAGGTTAGCGCACGAGTAGGAAAAACAAGCTATGGCTTTATCGCACAAGGACATCGTCTTGGCCTTGCCGCTGTTAATGCTGGCGTGTTCGCCCGTGGAAGACCCCTCACTATACCCGCAGTTCAATGCTGAAACCGCCGTCAAACCGCAGGCGAAAGAGTCAACCGCACACAACCCGCAGCGCAACCTTTACTGGGGAGACCTGCATATCCATACCAGTTACTCCACGGACGCTTACACCAATGGGGTGCGAGCCACGCCCGACGATGCCTATACCTTCGTAAAAGGAGGCGAGATCGAACACGCGGCGGGCTATGGTATTCGCATGGCACGGCCGCTGGATTTTGCAGCGGTTACGGATCATTCGGAATACCTTGGCGTACTCCGCGCTTCCGCGCCGGACCTGCCCCTCAACGAAAGAGGGCTCAGGGATCGTCTGCTGAACGATAGCCGCCTGGGCGTGACCTGGCTGTTAACCGAAAGCATGATCGGTTTTGATCTTGAGGACGCTATCACCGACGGTTGGCAGGACATCAGCAAAGTCGCATGGCGTGCCACCGTCGAGTCAGCCGAGCGACATAATGATCCGGGGCGTTTCACCGCCTTTGTAGGCTACGAATGGACTTCTATGCCAGGTGGACAAAACCTGCATCGCAACGTTATATACCGCGGGACAAAAGTACCTGAACTGCCCTACAGCTCAGTGAACTCGGAGGACCCGCGCGATCTGTGGGCGGCGCTAGAGAAACAGCGCTCACAAGGCATGCACGTTTTCGCGATTCCCCACAATGGCAATGTCAGCAACGGACTCATGTACGACAATGTCATGTTCGATGGCAAGCCTATGACGGCGGCATACGCCAGGATGCGCAACGAATATGAACCCATTTCAGAAATTTTTCAGGTGAAGGGATCTTCAGAGACAAACCCATTGCTGTCCAACGAAGATGAGTTCGCCGGCTTCGAAATTTACGACACCCAACTGTCTCAGACGCAGGAAGATTCAAAAGCCAAAGGCAGTTATGCCCGTGACGCGCTGCGCACCGGCATCGAAATTTCTCACAGAGAGGGTTTTAATCCCTACCGCTTCGGCGTGATCGGCGCCTCCGACGGTCACAATGCCAGTGCCCCCGTCGAAGAAAATAACTACCATGGCAAGTTGCCTATACTGGACGGAAGCGCCGCGCTGCGCATGGGCAAAGCCAATTATTTCCCCGCAGACCGCATGGCAGGTGGC
>CAJQQW010000154.1 GCA_905480565.1 uncultured Halioglobus sp.
CTGGACTTCAGGTAATGGCAAAAAGGGGCAATTAGTTGCACTCCCTCTCAACCTGGTAAAAGTCCCTCGCTGGCTCTTTGGTACTCTTGATCTCGTGGTATTCAGGCTCAGTATTAACATCCATATAATCGACATTCTGGCCAAGAATCTTTCGGCCCAGCAGCAATCCCATCTCAATGGAGTGATCCGCGTTGTTATACCGATGAGTACCGCCCCGCCCTACCAGATGCAAACCTTCAAACTGCCCCAGGAAGTCGTGGATAACAGCAATTTTATCCGCATAATCCAGGTCGTACACGGGGTAGGCCTGCAATGAACGTACACAGGAAAAGTCGATAACCTCGGAGGCTTTGATGAACCCGAGCTTTTTCTCCAGATCCTCTACGCAACGCTGTCCCACCTCTTCGTCGGTCATTTCCCATATATGGTCGTCTTTGGTGCAAAAGCATTCGAGAACCAGTGATGTCGTCGACTGATCAGGCACCATAGCAGGACTCCAGTTCTTGGGTTCGTGCAACCGTCCGAACAGAATATCCTCGTCCTGCACATACAGCCAGGTATCGATCGATACACGATCTTTCTTCAAAATCACGTTAACCGTAATCAACGCTCTAAAGGTGAGCCCCTTCGCAGCATCGATTACCTCCTGACTGCAAGAGGGGTTCTGCATAATCCTCGGCAGCACACCCAAGGGAATGGTGGATACCACCTTTGACGCATTTACTGACTGCTCTTCGCCATTGTCTTTTTTATAAATCACTTCGAAGTCATTGGGGCCACGATAATTGATGCGAGTAACCGTAGACTCAAGCAGAATCTCGTTAGCCTTGCCTTTTTCGAGTATATCCTCCGCCATTCGCTGGGGTATGCGGACATAGCCGTCACGTGGATACATGAATTCTTCAATGAGGCTTTCATTGTCAGACTTTGTTTGCAGCAATGACTCCTGAATTACAGTCCAGATCGACAGGCCAGCACTGCGCTGAGACACCCAGTCGGAAGACAACTTTTCGCAGGGCAAGCCCCAGACCTTTTCACTGTAGCGACGGAAAAACATATCGTAAAGCTTGCCACCAAACTGCGCCACATAGGCATCTTTCATGTTGTCGATGCTTTTGTTAAATATAGAGTATTGCACGGCAGACATAAGGTAGGTGACACCTGCATGCATGATAGTAAGGAGGCCAGCATTCTTTATAACGTTTAGAATACTTATCGGGTAGCTGTAGTAACCTCCGTCATAGTATATTCGGCTGATTCTCTCTACCCATACGATTTCGTCGCCCATTAACCTCCGAAACCAGGTATTAAGATCCTCATTCTTGGTAAACCAGCGATGCCCTCCCAAATCGAATTTATATCCCTTATGCACATTGGTATTGCACAAACCACCGACGAAGTCGTTTCTATCGAGTACGGATACTTGCACGCCGCTGGCACTTAACTCGTGACCCGTTGCCAAGCCAGCGGGGCCCGCGCCGAGAATTACTACGTGTTCGTCATCTTTCATGTATATGAGACCATCAGTGCGGCTTATGCCGCAGTTTCACAATTTTGTTATAAATCGTTGCCAACAACACGCTAGCGATAAAAACGAGGCCAAATACCTCTGCCGCGCCCAATAACCCGCCCAAAATGCTGACGCTGTAACCCGGAACATAATTTGCCAGTAACGCCGCGTGTACGCTCTCGCCTGCTGTGCCTCGCAATACCAGCCAGGCAGTGGAGCAAAATAATCCTATTGCGCCGATTGCCCCCAATGCCAAGCCCAAGCTGACACCGTGCAGCTGCAGCACCGACGGCTTCAGCACCGGGTTATCTGTGGGCATTGTGCTCAGCAAACTGTCTGCCACGCGCGTGCCCAATACACGGCCATACAGGCGGTAACTCAACCAACTACAGGTACCGAAATAAACAAAGGCCCAGAAAGCGCCGACCCAGGCACCGCCAGTGGTTACCGAATAACCGGGGAAAAAAATCGCGAGCAAACTGAGATAGTTACTGGAGTCAACGCCCCATTTGGCAATAGATGCGTGCGTCGCGATGTATGTAAGAACCGCAGCCAGTGTTCCCGCCGTCAGACCCAGCATCATCGCATTGAAGCGAATCGCTGCGTCAAGCAGCTTCAAATTCACTCCTTGCATATCGTCATTGGCAGTTTGCATAGTCTCGTATTTCCCCATTTGGGCGACGGCCTCAATCTGCCAGTTCAGCAGAACTAATCAACATCACACCCAAAGCGATGTAGTGCGTCATGTTCCAGTAAACAGCGGCCGCAAACCCGACAAGCCCACCAATAAAAAAACCATACAGTGCTCCCACAAAACCGCCCTGCCAGCTCACCGCATAGCCAGGAAGATAATTCGCCAGATCCTGCAAATGAGTACCCACCGGATAATTTTCCGGCACGGGCTGCAACAGCAACACGGCAGTGGCCAGGAACAGTGCGAGCGCGCCGAGGACCCCAACGGCAATGGTCATTGCAGGCACATCCATTTTGGCAAAAACAGCGGACAGGATTTCATGATCTCGTACCTGACGATTCACCACACAAAAACCTCCTAAATTGCAAGACTCTGCTGTAGTATAACAGCCAATTAATCGCAGCGTTTTACCCCACTCTGGCATTCAGACCGCCGTCATAAAGCGATGGCGACAGCAAGGTGATACGCGTTTCTTTTATTATTGCTTGATGTCTGGCGATAACAATGGCACATAAGGCGTTGAAAAAAAAGCTTTTGATCACAGCTTCTAGCCGCTAAAAGAAGAAACGCGGAGATTTGTGAATTACTTCACTAAGCAGTTAAAGCTGCAAGGTCGCCGAGGGCAGGGCTAAGATGAAGCGAGAAACGAACAATCCCTACCAATCCGCAGCAACACGTCGTTATGCCCTTGTGCTGCTGACCGTGGTCTACGCGTTTAATTTTATCGATCGCCAACTACTGGCAATCTTGCAGGAATCGATTAAGACAGACCTCGGACTATCCGACGGTCAACTAGGACTACTCGCGGGCTTTGCCTTTGCCATTTTTTATGTCACCGCCGGCATTCCCATCGCGCGATGGGCTGACCGCTCCAACCGTCGTAATATTGTGGCTGGCGCGGTATTCCTGTGGAGCTTTATGACAGCCGTCAGCGGCTT
>CAJQQW010000155.1 GCA_905480565.1 uncultured Halioglobus sp.
ACCGTGCCGTATTGTGCGACGACCTCCCGCCAGTCAGTCTTTGCATGCAGGCTGACAAATCCCGGAGTGGCCACCCCTAGCCCCTGCCACAACTGCTTGCTGCGCTGTTTATCCATCGCCAGAGCAGAGCCCAGGACACCTGAGCCTGTGTAGGGCAAACCCAGTGTCTGCAGCGCGCCTTGCATACTGCCGTCTTCACCACCCGGCCCGTGCAGGGCGATAAAAACCAGCCCCACGTCTTGCAACTTATCGACCCAACCCGGCGCGGCAGGATCTACCGGCAACGCATCGACACCCGCGGCACACAGTCCCTGCAGTACGGTCTGGCCGCTTTGCAAAGAAATTTCACGCTCCGAGGAGTTCCCCCCGCACATTACCGCAACCCGCATTCCTTCAGGTATACACGGGGTCATAGCAAAGCCCCCTGTTTCAGATGCAGGGATTCCAGCTCCCGTGCGAGACGAGACACACTGCCCGCGCCCTGAGTGATCACGACATCACCCTCCGCCACCAGACCACTTAACAGTTCAGGAACATCCTCGACGCTCTCTGCGAAAACGGGCTCCAGCTTTCCCCTCGAGCGAATACTGCGCGTAAGACTGCGACTGTCGGCGCCGGCTATAGGCTCTTCACCCGCCGCATAAACATCCATTAAAATCAACACATCGCACTCAGACAGAACCGCTACGAAATCCTCATAAAAGTCTCGTGTACGAGAATACCGATGCGGCTGATAGACCATGACAACGCGCTGCCCCGGCCAGGCCTGCCGCACAGATTCAAGCGTCGCTCTCACCTCGGTAGGGTGATGGCCATAATCGTCGATAAGCTCCGCGTTACCTCCCGGAAAAGCGATCTGCCCTATTCGGGTGAAGCGACGCTCGACCCCGGCAAATCCGGATAATGCGCCTGCAATCGCCTCGTCCTGAATCCCCTGATCACTCGCAACCACCAGAGCGGCAGTGGCATTGAGTGCGTTATGCGTGCCCGGCATATTCAGTGTCACGCGAATGGGCGAAACATCGCCGGGTCGATGCACGGTAAAAGCGGTCATCATTCGGTTAGGTTGCATATCTGTGATGCGATAGTCTGCATCCTCGGCGAAGCCGTAGGTGATCACCTGACGGGCTATTTCGGGCAACATCTCGCGCACCACAGGGTCATCAATGCACAATACGGCGACCCCGTAAAAGGGCAGGTTATGCAGGAAATCCAGAAATGTGCGGCGCAGAACAGCAAAGTCCCCGCCGTAGGTTTCCATGTGATCCGCCTCTATATTGGTTACGACCGTAACCATCGGCTGCAAATGCAGAAACGAGGCGTCACTTTCATCAGCCTCCGCAATAAGAATACTTCCAGCACCCAGCTGCGCATTACTACCCACACTGTTCACCAGACCACCAATAATGAAAGTAGGATCCAGTCCCGCCTCGCCTAAAATCGCAGCGATCAAGCTTGTCGTCGTCGTCTTGCCGTGAGTGCCCGCAACCGCGATGCCGTGCCGGTGGCGCATCAACTCAGCTAACATTTCCGCTCGACGCACCACGGGAATTCTGGCACTGCGCGCGGCTATGACCTCTGGATTCTGCTCATCGACAGCACTGGAACTGACCACCACATCAGCGCGACCGATATTCTCCTGTGCGTGGCCAAAACGTATGTCTACACCCAGCCCGGCAAGACGCTCGGTGACTGCAGATTGCTGCAGGTCAGAACCCGCAACCTCGTAGCCCAGGCTGACCAACACCTCCGCGATGCCACTCATACCTGAGCCACCGATGCCGATCATGTGGATGCGACGCACGCGACGCATCTCCGGAACACTGTAGGCGTTTTTCTGCTCAGGCATAGATCAACTCCTCGCAGATATCGCTCACACGTCGTGCGGCATCGGGAGTGGCAGCGCCATACGCTGCTGTTGCCATGCGCTTCAGGCGGGCGGGGTCTGCAAGCAGCTCACGCAGGAAGGCCATCACGCTGTCTTCATCCATCTCATGTTGCCGCAACAACAAGGCCGCACCGCAGTCCGTCAGCGAGCGTGCATTGGCTGTCTGGTGATCGTCGATCGCATGGGGTAATGGCACCAGAATGGAGGGCCGACCCACGATAGATAACTCCGCTACAGTCAAGGCGCCGCTGCGACACAGCACAAGGTCTGACCACTCATAAGCCGCCGCCATATCCTCGATGAAGGGAACAACCTTCGCCTCAGCGGAGCATAAAGGCCCATAGGCAGATAGCACGTCGGGCTCGCCGCTTTCACCAGTCTGGTGCCAGACCGAGATGCACACTCCCTCAGCGACCAGGCGACGCAAAGCCCCAGGGACGATCTGGTTGATAGGACGCGCCCCCAGACTGCCGCCGACCACCAAAAGATGCAGCGACCGTTGGCCCTCAAAGTCATAGCTTCCCTGATCTCGCATGGCCAGCAGTTCACGCCGCACGGGATTACCCACCACGCTGCTTTCTATATTGTCATCGAAGGCACCTGAAAAGCCGGATAGCACGCGTGTGGCCAGCGGCGCCAGCAAACGGTTAGCCGTACCTGCGACTGCATTCTGTTCGTGAATAACAAGCGGCCTGCGCAGCAGCCAGGCCGCAACACCCGCAGGTCCCGCGACATAACCCCCCATACCCACAACACAGCGCGGCGCCCGTCGCAACACAAGCCACAAAGCCTGCAGGGAGGCCAGTAACAGACATGCCAGTGACAGCAATTTATGCAGCAGGCTCTTACCGCGCACGCCACGCACAGCCAGGCAATGCAGCTGAATACCGGCGGCAGGAACGACCCGGTGCTCCAGGCCTCGAGCGGTTCCAACCCATTCCACCGCATAACCCCTCGACAGCAGCTCGGTCGCCACCGCCAGAGCCGGGTAGACATGTCCACCCGTACCGCCTGCCATCATCATCACTAAAGGCTTTGACGCACCCATCAGGAAGACCTCCTGTTGCGTGGCGCCAACCGGGTGTCACGTGCAATGCGCAAAACCATTCCCAACATGGCACAGCAAATAAGCAGGCTGCTGCCACCGTAACTGACAAATGGCAGAGTCAATCCTTTGGTGGGCAACAGGCCAGAGGTGACCCCCATGTTGACAAACGCCTGACCCGCAAAGACCAGTGCCACGCCAAAACAGATATAAGCGCCAAAAGCATTGCCCGCCAGTAAAGCCATGCGACCAGCCCACAAAGTCTTGCCAATAAGGGCCACAAACAAACCAATCACGATCATCGCCCCAACAAATCCCGTTTCCTCGGCCCAGATGGAGAATACGAAATCGGTGTGTGCCTCGGGCAGATAAAACAATTTCTGTACGCTGTTACCCAGCCCCACGCCAAGCCATTCGCCGCGACCAAAAGCAATCAATGACTGGATTAACTGAAATCCGGAATTATAGGGATCGGCCCAGGGATCTAGGTAGGCAGTGAGACGCTTAACCCGATAAGGTTCCATCACGACCAACGGCACCAGGGCTCCCAACGCAGCCAACCCGATAGCCAGTGCGTGAGTAAGTCGCACGCCCGCTAGAAAAAGCATACCGAAAGCTGTAACGACGACGATGACCGTCGCGCCAAAGTCAGGTTCCAGCAAGAGCAGCAGAGTGGTCGCAAACAACACGGCCATAGGCTTAACAAACCCGCTGATTTGCTCTCGCACCTCATCCTCCCTGCGCACCATGTAACCCGCCAGATAGACCACCACGGCCAGCTTGGCGAACTCGGAGGGCTGCAGCGTAAAAGGTCCGAGCGGCAACCAACGCTGACTGCCGTTAACCTCGCGACCCACACCCGGTATCAACACCAGCATTAACAGCACCAGCGCTGCGATCAACCACCACCATCCGGTTTTCTGCCAGTATTCGGTTTTAACGTAGTAGCAGGTCGCTGCCGCGGTCAGTCCCGCTATCAAATAGATAAGGTGTCGCTGGGTGTGAAACCATGGATTCTGGAAATGCCACTCGGCGTACTCGATAGAAGCGCTGCTAATCGCAACCAGGCCGACCAGCATCAGGGCCAGGGCAGAGAGCGCCAGGGGTTTATCCATAGACGCGAATAGTGCGAGGTTCTCGCTAGGGCGTATCACAAGCTGCCCTCCTGACGACGCCGGACCAGGCCCCGGAAGACGTCGCCGCGCTCCGCATAGCCACTGAACATGTCAAAGCTGGCGCAGGCCGGTGACAACAGTACCGTATCGCCATGATCGGCACTTGCCGACGCGGCAACAAAGGCCTCTTCCATAGACCCGGCACGAACAACCGGCGCACTGCCGGACAAAGCCTGCTCTATCGCGACGGCATCCTCTCCTATCGCCACTACCAGTTTGCAGTGCTTTGCTACCGCTGCTTGCAGTTCGGTAAAGTCGGCACCTTTGCCCTGCCCTCCAGCAATCAACAACATATCCCTGTCGCCGCCTAATCCACGCAGGGCCGCTTCAGTAGCGCCGGGATTCGTCCCTTTGGAATCATTGATATAGCGAACGCCCGATAGCTCTGCGACCTGTTCGCTGCGATGGGACAGCCCACGGAAATGACTCACCGTTGCGGTCATGCTGGCCAGAGGCAGGTCTGCGGCATGTCCCAATGCCAGAGCGGCAAGGACGTTGGCGACATTGTGCAAGCCGACCAAACCAAGGTCCTGTAATGGCAGCAGTGGCTGCTCTGCGAACATCAGGTAGTCCTTTGACCCGCAGACACCCAGGCCAAACTCACCAGCTCCCGGCGCACCCATGCGCCAGGCAACTCGCGCCGCAGATGGGCCCTGCAGCGGCACGGTGAATGCGTCATCCGGATTTATCACCACTGTGTCACAGGCCTGGAATATGCGGTGCTTGGCCTGACGATAGTTAGCCATGGAGCCATGACGATCCAGGTGGTCGGCACTCACATTCAACACCGTCGCAACGGTCAGGCCAAGTTGGCCCGCGCGCTCCAGCTGAAAACTGGACAACTCCAGCACATACAACTCACGATCTACAGATAACAAGTCCAGTGCCGGCGTACCGAGGTTGCCGCCCACTCCGACGTCAAGGCCGGCATCGATCGCCATCTGGCCGACGAGCTCGGTGACGGTCGACTTGCCGTTGGATCCGGTAATACCAATCACAGGCGCTTGTGCCTCGCGCATGAACAAATCGATATCACCCACCAGGCTGACACCCCGGCGGCTGACCTCGAGTAAATCCCGATCATCCAGGCGAATACCCGGACTGACGACAAGCTCCGCCGCTCCCGCCATCACCTCAATCGGGAATGTCCCGCCGTAAAACTGCACCTCGGGCATCTCTGCCCTGAGCTCTCTCAGCCCCGGTGGTGTCGCTCGACTGTCCACGACAGCAAACGGCAGACCGATCCGGCTAAGATGCCGCGCGCAGGACAGACCGGTAGCGCCAAGCCCTACAATGACACAGTACTCAGGATCCTCCACTCTCTGCTCGGCCACTTTCATTCTCGCCTATCGCAACTTGAGGGTCGCCAGTCCAAACAGGACCAACATCACAGTAATAATCCAGAACCGCACGATCACTCGGGGTTCTGGCCAGCCTTTCAGTTCAAAATGATGGTGTATGGGCGCCATGCGGAATATGCGCTTGCCCGTAAGCTTGAAGGACGCGACCTGCATGATGACCGAAACGGTCTCCAGCACAAAAATGCCACCCATAATAAAAAATACAATTTCATGACGCGTTACAACGGCCACCGTGCCCATAGCAGCGCCCAGCGCCAGAGCGCCAACGTCTCCCATAAAAATCTGCGCGGGGTAGGTGTTAAACCACAGAAACCCCAGGCCAGCGCCGGCAATCCCGCCACAGAACACCGCCAGCTCACCACTGCCGGCGACGTAGGGAATGTGCAGATAATCGGCAAAGTCCACCCGGCCAGTCAGGTAGGCAATGATGCCCAGAGCCGTTCCGACCAGTACCGTGGGCAGTATGGCGAGACCATCGAGACCATCCGTCAGGTTGACCGCGTTGCTGGCCCCCACGATGACAAAATACGTCAACACGACAAATAAGGGGCCCATGCTCCAGGCAAAATCCTTGAAGAAGGGTATCTGTAACTGTGTCGTCACCGGTGTGTCGAATGCGAGGTAGAGATACAGCGCCGCTGATACACCAATCACTGATTGCCAGAGATACTTCCAGCGCGCGGACAAACCCTGTGAATTGCCTGCGGTCACTTTGCGGTAGTCATCCACCCAGCCGACCGCCCCGAATCCGGCAGTCACCAACAGGGCAAGCCAAAGGTAGGGGTTTCTAAGGTCACCCCACAACAGCGTCGAGAAGGCTATCCCTACCAGCATCAGGGCGCCACCCATCGTCGGTGTGCCCGCCTTGCTGAGGTGGCTCTGCGGACCGTCATCGCGCACCGACTGTCCCACCTGTAAATATTGCAAACGGCGAATCATACTGGGGCCCACCATCAGGGAAATACTCAAC